>JALXFI010000089.1 GCA_027069035.1 bacterium | reverse complement strand
CCGCGTTAGATATGTCGAAACATCAACATCCCTCGGCAAATATTCTGAATAAAGAGGCATAAGAAGAACATCATCAAATGTCAGCGCCTCTTTTATATCCTCATTTTTCATAAAACCCTCCGCAATCAAAAGTTTATACGGTTTATTAAGTTAACTCAACATAATCAAGGACAGGTTTCAATTATCCTTGCGCTTAACCGTCTCTGCTTTGCAAGCTTCACTGTATAGGAGTTTCCGGTATAAAAAGTCTTTGCCCGGGATGAATAATATCAGGATTTTTTACAGAATCCCTGTTCGCCTTGTATATTTCCTCCCAAAGCCTTGCATTATTGTAATACAAAGCTGAAAGGCTATGTAAGTTTTCACCGGGCTTTACAATATGAACCTTGTACTTAGGGAGATCGGGTATATCGGCATTAACCGGCGCCTCGCCGCCCATTGCATCAACCGGATAATAATAAAAGGGTAAAAGAAAAGAAACGACCAATAAAAGCATTAAAATCTTTCTTGTCATGACAACCCCCTCCTCTCTATACATCTATCATCTTCCCGCAGTTTAAGAATAACACCCTCTAAAAGCCCCGAATCACTGACTGTAAGTTCCCTGAATCCAAAATAGTCCATCGTTTTCAGAATAACGGCCGTGCCTGGAATTATTACATCCTCCCTGCCCTTTTCAAGACCGGTCATTTGAGACCTTCTCTCCAACGGCATGGACTTTAATCTTTCATAAATAGATATTGTATTCCGGTATTTGAGCACATAACCGTTTATCCTATCTGCATCATATTCCCCCATTTTCTGCTCTATGGCCGAAAGTGTTGTGGGGGTTCCGGCCGTACCCACAAGTAATGCGCCGGATCTGGAGTAATCCGAGGCATTGATCCCGTTATTATCAAGCTTAGAAACCAATTCCTTTATAGTTGTTTCAATGCCTTTTTCCATATCGTGTATCTCATTTTCCAAGGGCGGATCATTTTTTAAAAATCTTTCAGCCAGATCCACCACACCCATGGATAAACTGTAACAACCCTTTGAAACGCCGTTAGCGGAAAAAATATATTCGGTGCTTCCGCCTCCGATATCCATGACAATGTACCTCTTGCCGCAGTTCACAGCGGACATAACACCTTTAAGAGATAAAGCCGCCTCTTCCGTGCCGGGTATGATCTCAACCTTTAAACCTGTAAGCTCCTCAACCCTTGCTATAAAATCGCCGCTGTTTACAGCCCTTCTAAGGGCGCTTGTGCCGACAACCCTTAGCCCCTTAAGTGAAAATGAAGAAAGACTTTCGGAAAAAGATGCAAGGACATTTATGCCTCTTAAAAACGCATCCTTTGATATGCCCGTTGAAGGTTTAAAACCGCCTCCAAGCCTTATAATCGCATTTTTCTTAAAAACAGGTTTTAGCCTGCCGGAGTCTTCCACATCGGCCACAAGCATCCTTACTGTATTTGTGCCAATATCGACGGAGGCATAAAGACCGGTGTCAGACATAACTGTTGTCAATAAAACCTTTTAATCTAAAAAGCATACACTAATTGGTGTTTTCCGGCTCAATGGCTATAGAAAGCCTTGTAACACCCGAACTCTTTACAATATCAAGGACTTTTACAACCGTGCCGTGGAGTATTGTGCGATCCGCCTTTAATACAACCATCTTTCCCTTATCCCCCTTCAAAAATCTGCCAAGCGTTTTTTTCAGGCCGCCCATTTCCACCTTCTCTTCGTTTACATATATAACATCCCCTTCAGCTATCGAAACGGTAATGTCCTTGCCGGAAAGCCTCTCGGCGGTTGACGCCCGAGGGAGGTTTATCTTAAAGGCGGCCTCCATCAAAAGCGGCGTGGTCACCATGAATATGACAAGCAGAACCAACATAACATCGGTAAGCGGCGTTATGTTTATGCCTGAGATTATATTAGCGTCCTTTTCCCTCTTCCAAGACTTCATAGACTATATTATCACCTTTGTTTTCAGGTAAATCTTCTTCCACATTTCTCTGTTCACACCCTGTAATGGCCATATCTAAAAACTCGGACACGCCGGATTCCACGTCCATAGATATGCTCGAAACCTTTCTTGTAAAATAGTTGAATGCAACAACGGCAGGTATGGCGACAAAAAGGCCTGCCGCCGTTGCTATAAGCGCCTCTGCAATGCCATCGGCAACCACGGCAGGACCCACACCCTGGGCGGCGGAAAGGGCTCTGAATGCACTGATAATACCAAGCACTGTGCCTAACAAACCCACAAAAGGAGCTATGTTCCCAATCGTGCCAAGGATACCGAGATACCTTTCAAGACCAAGCAGTTCTTTCCTTCCGGCAAGTTCCATTGCCTCTTCCATTCCGGCCTTTCCGTATCTTATTCTAACCAGCCCTTCCCTTACAATACGGCTAAGTGGAGATAAGGAAATATTGCAAAGGCTCTCCACACCCTTTAATCCCCGCTGTCCGTACTCTTTTCTCATTTGTTCTAAAAAGAATCTTAATGATTTCTTAAACTTAAAGAAAAACCAGACCCTTTCCGTCATTACGCCTACAGAGACAACGGAAAGAAGCACAAGAATCCAGAGGGTCACCCCCCCTTTGTTTATTAATGTAAAGATCGAAAGGTCGTTAAACATCTATGCCCTCCATATAATTCCGGGAATATCTTATATAATTCTTTGAAAATCTTATTA
>JALXFI010000088.1 GCA_027069035.1 bacterium | reverse complement strand
ATTGTCCCCTCTGAACTGCCTTACGAATCAACTCCCATTCACCTACCGGAATTGACCCCTTCACCCAATCCCTATACCTCTCTTCACATTCCTTTCCCGTTTCACCTAACCTCTTGTAACATGGGTCAATAAATAAATCTGTCCCCTTTTTTCTGATTAGGGGAAAATATCATTTTCCCTTCCTCCTTTCCTTGTTTTCTGTTATAGTTACCGGTAACTTATCTCTTTTTAAAGAGGAGACCGTAAATAGTATCCGGTGCGAATCAACCCTACCTGTCACAAGTTTGTATGAAAGCAAGCTTTCGTAAACTTACGCCAGGCGGGTTATTCGCTGCTCTGTTATACAGGAAAATAAAACATGAAATACACGCAGTATTTCTTATATACAAGACAGCGTCCGGATAGGTCGGGCATCAAAGATGAATGGATTGAGCTTGCTATTGTTTCTCCTTGCAAAACCGCTGTTCAGACGGATGGAAGAATAAGAAAATGGGTAAAGATTGAAGATAGATATTTGCGTGTTGTTTTGCTGGAAGATGGAAAGACTGTTCATAATGCTTTTTTTGATAGAAATTTTAAGGAGGATTAACGATGAATATTAATTATTTTTCAGATACCGATACGGCATTACTGGAGTTTTCAGATAAGCAAGTTTCGGAAACTTTAGAATTATCAGAGAATCTATATTTAGACATTGACGATAACGGAAATCCTGTAAGCCTTACTATTGAGCATGCATCTATATCCGCACACTTGCCGGACATTTCTTACCACCAAATAGAAAAAAATAAAAAATTGGCATAGAAGGATTCGGGATTGTAAAAAGATAAGTGTAATCAAGAACGGGTTCATATTTTTTCTTTTTAGGGAGACAATTCGAAGAAATCGGGCTTATGGTAATAACATTTTTCAGGTGAGGAAATGGGTGTTTTGATAACATTAAAAGATCTAACGCCTCTGCTTGAAAAGACAAGGCGGGACAACGGAAAGGTAGTCTTTACAAACGGATGCTTTGATATCCTTCATGCAGGCCATACAAGGTATCTTGAAGAGGCAAGGGCGTTTGGTGATATCCTCGTGGTCGGCCTTAACAGCGACAAGTCCATAAAGAGTATAAAAGGGAATAAAAGGCCCATAGTGGAGGAGGCTCAGAGGGCGGAGGTGCTTGCCGCCTTAAGGAGTGTCGATTATGTTGTTCTGTTTGATGAAGACACACCTGCAAGGCTTATTGAAACCGTAAAACCCGATATACTTGTAAAGGGTGAAGACTGGTCGGAGGATGAAATAACGGGTAAGGATTTTGTTGAAGCATGTGGGGGAAGGGTTGCAAGGGTGCCTCTTGCAAAGGGTATTTCAACAACGGCGATTGTGGAGAAGATCAAGAGGCTTTATTGTGATGGTTAGGGTGACGGAGTTCAGGGAGGTGAGAAACTGCCTTTATGACAATCTTTAAAACCCTGCTTTTTATAATACCCGCCTATATGGTCGGTTCCATACCGACCGGCGTTATAGTTTCAAGATTTATGGGCAAAAAAGACCCAAGGGGTGTGGGAAGCGGGAATATCGGCGCCACCAATGTTTTAAGGTCTGCGGGCAAAAAGGCGGGGCTTATAGTCCTTGCCGGAGATATGGGGAAAGGGGCGGTTCCGGTTTTACTCTCCCTGAGATTTGGCGTATCGGATGCTGTTACCTGCCTTGTTGCGCTAAGTGTTTTCCTCGGGCACCTATACCCTGTCTTCCTCTCTTTTAAAGGCGGAAAGGGGGTTGCCACCGCAGCGGGTATATACCTTGTTCTCTCGCCCGCATCCTTGCTTGCGGGGTTAATAATCTTTGCAATTGCGGTTATAAAGACGGGATATGTGTCTCTTGGGTCAATAACCGCCGGCATTTTGATGCCGCTTATAATAGGCCTTTTTACCGGTTTAAGGTCTTATATTTTACTTGCGGCAGTATTGGGGCTTATGATCCTATGCCGACACAGGGAGAATGTTAAACGTATCCTTGACGGCAGTGAGAATAAGGTGTTTCACAAATCCTGATACAGCGGTATTTGATATAGGCTAAAGCTTTTTTAATCTTGCTTTTTTAAGTTTTTCCTTTTTAGACGGCCTTCTTGAAAGGCCTTTTTTTCTGCCTTTCTGTGGGTAATCTTCTTCATCGCGGCCGTATTCATCGTATTTATCGCCATACAGCGCCTCTCTCAGCTTAAATTCAAACTCACCCGATGTTACTCCGACCGAACCATGAGCGCGTATCCTCGCAAGCAATCCGTTGTCCGATGTTACAATGGTCACACCCGTGCCCATCTTTCTTGCCAGCTCTGCAATCACTGTATCCGCCTCTTCCCCTCTTTTTGAATACAAGACATCCATGCCGTTTATCCGTTCCTTTTCTCTTCCAAGGTTATAGGAGTGCTTGCCATCAAAGACAACGGTTATTTTATGCCCTCTGATTTTACGATAGTCGTGAAGAAGCTCCATAAGAGCCTTTCTCCCATCCTCAAGGCTCCTCTCGTCTATAGAGCTTAGGGACGAAGACCGTCTTATCAGATTGTAACCATCGATTATGAGATGTACGGCCATTTTTTACCTGTAAATAAAGATGCGGGATTATTGATCCGTATTGCCCAATGTTTAGGCAAATATATTATTATGCCTTTAAATTAGTCAGTTGTTATGGCAATTAAAACATATAACCCTATAAATATCAAGGCATTGTATAAAACCTTCTTGTGGCATAAATTTTGCTGTCTATGTAAAAACAGAAAAAATTTATTATCTTGATTCCTTCCCTCTTTACTTCTAATAATTTTTATGTTAGTAAGAGGGTGAATTTTAGATTACCGGAGGTGCGATGATGAAGAAGGTGGAGGCTATTATAAAGCCTTTTAAACTGGATGAAGTAAAAGAAAGCTTAAACGAGATAGGCATCCAGGGTATTACGGTTACGGAGGTTAAGGGGTTTGGAAGGCAAAAAGGCCACACCGAACTGTATCGCGGGGCGGAGTATGTGGTCGATTTTCTCCCTAAGATAAAGATGGAGATCGTGGTAAAGGAAGATATGGTTCATAAGGTCGTTGAGACTATTGCCTCTGCCGCAAAGACCGGCAGGATAGGGGACGGCAAGATTTTCGTCCTGCCTATCGATGAGGTTGTAAGAATAAGGACGGGTGAAAAAGGTGAAGATGCGATATAGTTGGAATTGGTACAATAAATTAATAAGGAGGTTTTTCTGATGAAACCAAAAGAGGTATTGAAATTTGCTACTGAAAACAGCGCAAAGATGGTTGACCTTAAGTTTCTTGATTTTGTCGGCACATGGCAGCATTTCAGTGTTCCAATGTCCGAACTGTCTGAGGATGCATTTGAGGATGGATTCGGTTTTGACGGCTCAAGCATAAGGGGCTGGCAGCCTATACATGCAAGCGATATGCTTGTTGTTCCTGACCCAAAGACAGCTCTTATGGATCCTTTCACACAAGTGCCTACTTTGAGCCTTATCTGTGATATCGTTGATCCTATTACTAAAGAGCCGTACTCAAGGGATCCCAGAAACGTTGCCAAAAAGGCGGAGGCTTATATGAGGTCTGCAGGGGTTGCCGATACCGCTTATTTCGGGCCTGAGGCGGAGTTTTTTATATTCGATGATATACAGTTCGACTCAAACGAACATTCCAGTTACTACTTTCTTGATTCTGTAGAAGGAAGATGGAATACAGGGAGGGATGAGAACCCTAATCTGGGTTACAAGCCGCGGTATAAGGAGGGATATTTCCCCGTTCCTCCTATCGACAGCCAGCAGGATATAAGGACAGAGATGGTAATGGTCATGATGAGTCTTGGTATAACTATTGAAGCTCAGCATCACGAGGTTGCCACGGGAGGTCAGGCCGAGATAGACATGAAGTATGCCCCGCTTACCGAGATAGGCGACAAGCTTATGTGGTATAAGTATGTTGTAAAGAATATCGCACGAAAACACGGTAAGACGGCAACATTTATGCCCAAGCCTTTGTGGAATGATAACGGCACCGGTATGCATACCCATCAGAGTCTGTGGAAGGACGGAAAACCGCTTTTTGCAGGCGACAGATACGGCGGCCTGAGTGAGTTGGCTCTCTACTACATAGGCGGGATACTGAAGCACGCCTCTGCCCTCTGCGCATTTACAAATCCGACCACCAACTCTTACAAGAGACTGGTCCCGGGCTTTGAGGCGCCTGTAAACCTCGCCTATTCAAGCAGGAACAGGAGCGCTTCCATAAGGGTTCCGATGTACTCTCCAAGTCCCAAGGCAAAGAGGGTGGAAGTAAGGTTCCCTGACCCGTCCTGTAACGGTTATCTTGCCTTTGCGGCCATGTTGATGGCAGGTCTTGACGGAATTGAGAATAAGATAGACCCGGGCGAGCCCCTTGATAAGAATATCTACGCGCTTGCTCCTGAGGAGCTTAAGAATGTCCCGTCTGTTCCGGGCTCGCTGGAAGGCGCACTGGATGCGCTTGAAAAGGATCATGAATTCCTCCTGAAGGGGGATGTCTTTACACAGGATGTGGTTGAAAAATGGCTTGAGTACAAAAGAGAAAATGAGGTTGATGCCCTAAGACTCCGTCCCCATCCACACGAATTTGCCATGTACTTTGATATTTAGAAAAAAAGGATTGTTCTTGGGGACAGCCCCTATTCTACCGCCTTCGGCCGGTAAATAGGGACAGTCCCCGAAAAATCCTTTTTCCTGTATGAAAAAAAAAGACGATAAATTAAAGAAGGATATCAGAAGACTTCTAAAGGAAAAAAACGCCGTACTCCTTTCCCACAACTACCAGAGGGATGAGATACAGGAATTGGCGGATCTTTGCGGGGATTCCCTTGGATTAAGTATAGAGGCATCCAAGACGGATGCCGATGTCATAGTCTTCTGCGGGGTGCATTTTATGGCTGAAAGCGCCTCGATACTCTCGCCTGAAAAGACGGTGATACTTCCGAGGATGGATGCCGGCTGCCCTATGGCGGATATGATAACGCCGGAAAAACTTATCCTGGAGAAAAAAAAATATCCTGATGCCCCTGTGGTAACCTATGTAAACTCGACAGCCGAGGTCAAGGCATTGAGCGATATATGCTGCACCTCCGCCAATGCGGTAAAGGTGGTTGAATCTCTTACCGGCAGCTCTCGGGTGTTCTTTGTGCCCGATATGAACCTTGCCCATTATGTGGGCGTGAGGGTTAAAAAGGAGGTCATACCATACAGGGGGTATTGTCCGACACATAACAGGCTTTTGCCTCAAGAGGTCCTGGAGTTTAAGGACAGATACCCTGATGCGGTCTTTGTCTGCCATCCCGAGTGCAGGCCGGAAGTGGTCAAGCTTGCCGATCATGTATGCAGCACCTCCGGAATGTATAAGTATGCAGGGGAGACCAAAGCAAAGAGGATAATAATAGGCACGGAGATGGGGATACTCTACAGGTTGAGGAAGGAAAACCCTGAAAAGGAGTTTTTTCTTCCGTCAAAGAGTCTTATATGCCCGAATATGAAACTTACTACACTTGAGGATGTGCTTTCCTCTCTTGAAGAGATGAAGAACGTGGTTAAGGTATCTAAAGAGATAAGAGAATCTGCAAGGAAGGCGCTTAACAGGATGCTTTCCGTTCCAAGAGATTAATATTAAATCCAAATCCCGCGATAATAAGACTATACTTTGCGTATATTTCCCCCTTGAACCCTCGAATCCTCAAACCCTTGAACCCTGTTTTTTTATATGAAACCTTATCGTAAAATCAGTGTGCCAGATAACGAAATGCTCAAAGCTGTTAAAGAGGCCTGCGGCCTTAAAGAAGGAGGAAAACTTACTGTTTCGGGTCTTAAGGGCTCGTCCGCTTCATTTTTTGTTTCCCTTCTCTTTTCACAAATAAAAAAGACGATTGTAACGGTGGTTCCAAAGGCCGAGGCCGAAAGATTGTATGATGACATATCCTTTTTCTCCTGTAATGAAATTGCGCCGTATTTTAATATGTCCTGCGATGATAGTGAGGCAAATATCCTCTTCTTTCCCCCTGTTGAGGTGCTGCCATACGAAGATGTCCAGCCCTATAAGGAGATACTGTTTAAAAGGATTGAGACCCTTTACAGGCTGGGCAGTGAAGATAAAGGTTTAGTTCTTGTTACTACCTGTGAAGCGCTTATGCAGAAGGTCATGAGCAGAGAAAACCTTCTTTCATCATCAAGGCTTCTTAAAGAGAAACACATACTGGATAGAGAGGAGTTTAAAGGTAACCTCCTTTATAAAGGTGGATACAAGCAGGTCGATATGGTTGAAGAAAGAGGGGATATTGCCCTTAGAGGCGGTATCATGGATATATTCCCTCCCCTTTATGAATCGCCTGTGAGGATGGAGTTTTTGGGTGAAGAGATTGATTCGATCAGGACTTTTGATATTGATTCTCAAAGGTCGCTTTCAAGACTTTCGCAAGCGCTTATACTGCCTGCCTGCTTAAGTTCAGAAACCTCTTCGACACTCATGGATTACCTGCCTTCTGACGCCGTATTCTGCATAAAAGACCCGGCCTTTTTAAGGCAGGATGCAAAGCGGTTTCGACTTGAGGCGGAGGATAGGTTCAAACAGGCAAAGGATAAGGGCGCTCTTCGGAACCCCCGCAGGTGTTTTTTATCCGATGGCGATCTGATGAAAAGTTTAAGGCGGTTTTCGGTTATTTATCTGGAATTTTTAAAACCGACTGAACATAGCGGCAGGGTTTTTCCCCTCAGAGTTGAATCTAATGAAGATATAAGGCGGGATATACTTTCACAAAAAGGGGATTTTCTCCTTAAACCCCTTGCAGAAAGGATAGATAAATGGAGAGAAGAGGGCTGGAATATAAATTTTATTGTAAGGACAAGCGGCCAGAAGGAGCGTTTAAGGGATATATTGAGTGAGTACGGGATATCTTTTTCAGAATCAGCCGGCAGGGGGGTGAGAAAAGATTTTAATCCTTCCATACTGATCGGACATCTTTCCGAGGGCTTTTTAATGCCGTCCTCCGGCCTTGTCTTGATAACGGAAGAGGAAATATTCGGTCATAAGCTTAAAAGGAGGCCCCCTGTCGGGAGAAAAAAGGGAGAACTTTTAAGCAGTCTCTCTGAGATAGATACAGGCGACCTTGTTGTCCATACATTTCATGGTATAGGCATATACAGGGGATTGGTAAGGCTTAGCGTGGAAGAGGAAGAAAGCGATTATCTATGTGTGGAATACGCCGGCGGCGATAAACTGTATTTGCCTGCCTATAAACTTGCTTTGTTGCAGAAATACATAGGCGGAGAAGGCGCCTCGCCTCCTGTTGACAAACTTGGCGGGATTACATGGGCAAGGGTAAAGAGACGCGCAAAAAAGGCCGCTCAAAAGGTTGCTCAAGAACTCCTTGCAACATATGCGGCAAGAAAGGCTCTTAAGGGGTTTGCCTTCTCTTCAGGCGGCCGTCTTTTTCAGGAGTTTGAAGCCTCTTTTGAATACGAAGAGACGCCGGATCAGAAAAGGGCGATCGACGAAGTCCTCCAGGATATGGAGTCTGAAAGACCGATGGACAGGCTCGTATGCGGTGATGTCGGTTACGGCAAGACGGAGGTTGCGCTCAGGGCATCCTTTAAAACGGTTCTTGACAACAAACAGGCCGCCTTTCTTGTGCCAACCACCATCCTTGCACAGCAGCACTATGAGACGTTTAAGTACAGGTTTGCCCCGTATCCTGTAAATGTTGAGGTCTTAAGCAGGTTCAAGACTCACAGAGAGCAGAAGGAGATAATCAAAAGGCTTGCCGAAGGCGGTGTGGATATACTTATAGGGACGCACAGGATGCTTCAGGATGATGTTGTCTTTAAGGATATCGGCCTTGTTATCATTGACGAGGAGCAGCGTTTTGGTGTTGCCCATAAAGAGAAGCTCAGAAGGTTGAAAAAACTTGTGGATGTGCTGACACTTACTGCAACGCCTATTCCAAGGACATTACAGATAAGCGTTGCAGGCGTGAGGGATATGAGCATTATAAGCACACCTCCGGAAGACAGGCTTTCCATACAGACCTTTATCTCTCATTTTGATAAAGGGGTTATTCGTGAAGCTATTCACAGAGAGATATCAAGGGGCGGACAGGTCTTTTTTGTGCATAACAGGATCAAAAGCGTGGAAGAGATGGCTCGGCTTATAAGGGATTTGGTTCCGGATACCAGGGTGGGGGTTGCTCACGGGAGGATGAAGGAGACTCAGCTTGAGGATGTTATGTGGGACTTTTTTAATAAGAGGCACGACGTTCTTGTCACCACCTCTATTATTGAATCCGGACTTGATATACCGACGGCCAACACTATTATTATCAATATGGCGGACCGGTTCGGTCTTGCCCAGCTTTATCAACTGCGGGGAAGGGTTGGGAGGTCTCATCACAGGGCGTATGCCTATCTTCTCATACCGGAAGGGTCGAGGCTTACGGACGAGGGCAGGAAGAGACTCAAGGCGATAGAGGAGTTGAGTGAATTGGGCTCGGGTTTTACCCTTGCGGTAAAGGATATGGAGATAAGGGGGGCGGGTGAGTTCCTCGGCACTGCTCAGTCCGGAAATGTTGAGATGGTGGGACTCAATATGTATACAAGACTGCTTGAGGAGGCTGTAAAGGAGCTTAAAGGAGAGGAGATAGAAGAGGAAATAGATACGGAGATAAAGGTTCCTTTGCCCTGTTATTTTCCGAAAACATATATAATCAGTGATAAACAGAGGCTGTTTTTCTACAGGAGACTGGCCTCTGCCGGCAGCCTTGAGTATCTTGATATGATAAAAGATGAACTCAGGGACAGATTCGGCGAGATACCCCGGCAGGGGATAAACCTTATAGGCATGATGGGTCTAAAAATTCTTGGCAGGAGGCTTGGGGTTAAAGAGATAGATATCGGGAAGAACAGGGTTTCCATTGCTTTTTGCGATCTTAATAATAAAAATACTTTGCCACGAGTTTCTCCTGAGAGTATAATTGAATTTGTAGGCAAAAACCGTGAAAACGCTTCCTTTACACCTGATCAGAGACTGATCATAAGATTTAACGGTAAAGTGATTGACCCTGTATCCGAAACAAGAAAAGTCTTGCTCTGTTTTATAAATGCATGATAACTTAATAAGTTATAGGTCATTTGTATATCAAGAATAAAGTATTCAGGGATAGCCGTTCTTTTTTTTATACTTTTACTCGCATCCTGCACAAAGTCGGGAAACGATACATCCTCTAAACTTGTGCTTTTAAGGGTGAACGATCAGATTGTTACCGAAGATGAATTCCTTATTTAAGATATACAAAAGAAATTTAGAGAAAATCTTAAACGCTGAGGGACAGCATAAAAGGAGTGAAGGGTTATAATGTTTAGACTCTTGACGTATAGGTTTATTATAGTTTTACTTGTGGTATTTCTTGGTTTTGCAGGGCAGCGTAGAGCAAATGCGCAGGTGATCGACAGGGTGGTTGCCGTTGTGAATGATGATATTATAACCCTTTCTGAGCTTGAGGCCGCAGGCTCCGTTCTGCTTGAGTCTATGGAAAAGAATCCTAAAGATGATGATTTAAAGAAGAAGGCGCTGAAGATGTTGATAGATGATAAGCTTGTCGAGCAGGCTGCGGAAAGGGGTGGACTTACGGCAACGGAAAGAGAGATAGACAATGCCATAGAGGACGTTAAGAAGAGAAACAACATTGATCAGGAAACTCTTCTAATGACCCTTAAAGACAGCGGCATAAGTTATTCGGACTATCGTGAGAAGTTAAAGCGCGACATAACTCAGGTAAAATTGATCAACAGGGAGGTAAGGGCAAAGATAAGTATGGATGATGACGAGGTTGCCGAGTTTTATAAAAAAAATAGAGAGAAGTTTGCGCTGCCACTCGAGGTAAGGCTCCGCCTTATACTTCTTCCTGTCCCACCTTCGGCTTCGGATGAGGAAAGGAAGAAAGCGCGTACGCAAGGTGAGAAACTTTTAAAACGGTTAAAGAAAGGGGGGGACTTTGCCCTTATTGCTTCAAGATTTTCAAGGGGACCAAACGCAGAGAACGGCGGTGATATTGGTTATATTAAAAAGGGCGATATCGATCCTGTGCTTGAAGAAGTGGCCTTCGGCCTTAATCCAGGTGAGTTTTCAGACCTTGTTTCCACCTCGCTTGGCTTTGTTATAGTTAAAGTGGTGGATAAAAAGGGGGGAGGCATAACACCTTTTAAGGATGTCGAGGAGAAGGTAAAAGACCTTCTTATGAAGAAGAAAGAAGAAGAGGCGTTCAATGACCTGATAGAGGATATGAGAAAGAAATCGTATATAGATGTTAGACTGTAGTCATTTAGCCTGCAACCAAAAACAGATTCAGGTTTTTGGGTAAATTGGCAAGACACCTTAAATGCAAGGCCGCAGGCGATTTTTCTTTTGAAGCGTACATAACCGGCACGGTGAGAAAGAAAATCGCCGAGGGTATATAAGTTGATTCAGGCAGTTAAGGATGTATTGCCAATTTCAAACCCCGCTACATCGGGATTTGGGTCTTAATATGTCTTTGCCGCACATTGCTATAACAATGGGCGACCCTGTGGGGGTGGGCCCTGAGATAATACTAAAAGCGCTTGTAAAAGATGAAATCTACTCTCTCTGCATCCCACATATACTTGGCGATAAAGGAATCCTTATAAGTCTTGCAAGGCGTTTATCAATGTCTTGTGAAGATGAGGGCGGGAAGGTGTCCATTGGTTATAAAAAGAGAAAACCCTTTATAGACTCTATTTCCTATCTTGATGTCTCAAAACATCGTTTTGGACATCCCTCGGATGCCTCTTCAAGGGCTGCTGTCAAGTATATAGAGGAAGGCGCGAGACTTGCCCTTAGCGGCGACGTGGATGCAATCGTTACCTGCCCTATAAATAAGGAGGCGCTGAGTATGATCGGTTTTTCTTTTCCGGGACATACTGAGTTTCTTGCCCATCTTACAGATACCGATGATTATGTTATGATGATGGCGAATGCGGGGTTAAGGGTCTCCCTTGTCACGATTCACTGCTCTATAAGAGACGCCATTGATGGAGTAACAGTTCAGAATATATTAAAGACAATAAGAATTACATATAGTGCATTGAAAACCTCTTTTTCCATAAATTCCCCCCGAATTGCAGTTGCGGGCATCAATCCGCATGCAGGAGAGGGAGGCCTTTTTGGGGATGAAGAGTCTCAAATTATTTTGCCTGCCATAGAGAAGGCACGGACATTGGGGATAGATGCATCAGGGCCTCTTCCGCCTGACACCGTATTTTACAGGGCACGCAAGGGAGAGTTTGATGCGGTTATTGCCATGTACCATGATCAGGGGCTGATACCGATAAAGCTCCTTTCCTTTGGCGGTGCAGTTAATATAACCCTTGGTCTGCCTATTATAAGGACATCCGTGGACCACGGCACCGCCTATGATATCGCAGGTAAAGGAGTGGCAGACGAGTCAAGTCTTATTGAGGCAGTAAGGCTGGCCGCTCAGATGGCGCTAAACAAAACCATTTAAACGCAGGCTAAAGGTATGGCTATAGACAGTATTACAGTAAAGGGGGCAAGAGAGCATAATCTCAAGGATATCGATTTAGAGATACCAAGGGATAATTTTATTGTAATTACCGGGCTTAGCGGTTCGGGTAAATCAACACTTGCCTTTGACACCATCTATGCCGAGGGGCAGAGGCGGTATGTAGAGTCTCTTTCAACCTATGCCCGCCGGTTTCTTGAAAGGATTGAAAAACCTGATGTTGATTCCATAGAGGGTTTGTCTCCCTCCATATCTATAGACCAGAGAACTATTGTAAAGAGTCCCCGTTCCACTGTCGGTACGGTAACCGAGATCTATGACTATCTAAGGCTCTTGTTTTCAAGGCTTGGGAGGCCTTATTGCTACAGTTGCGGCAAAGAGATTACCTCTCAGACGGCAGAGCAGATGGTTGAGCGTATCCTTGCCCTGCCGGTTCACTCAGGAGTGATAATCTTTTCACCTATTGTGAGGGGCAGAAAAGGCGAGTATAAGAAAGAGATTGAACGGTTAAGACAGGAGGGGTTTTTAAGGGTGAGGATAGACGGGATGATGAGGGAGCTTGATGAAGATATCGTCCTTGACAGGAATAAACATCACAATATCGATCTTGTGGTGGACAGGATAAAACTCAGACCATTTGCCTTAAAAAGGCTTGCGGAATCCGTTGATGCAGCGGCAAGGCTCTCTTCCGGCCTTGTCCTTGTAGAATGCTATGAGGGGGGTGGGTTCTGTGGCGAGCCATATGAAAGCCTGCTTTTTAATGAAAGTCTCTCATGTGTAGATTGCGGGGTAAGCTATCCTGATGTAACGCCGAGATTTTTTTCATTCAACAGCCCGTATGGGGCGTGTCCTTCCTGTAAGGGGCTTGGAATCGTAAGATATGCACACGATACAGACAGCGCCTTAGGGGACGATACTGATTCGGAGTTTTCTCATCCATGCAGCGAGTGCGGCGGCAAGAGGTTGCGCAAAGAGGCGCTTCATATAAGGCTTAACGGATTTTCTATTGGAGACTTGTCTGCACTGTCCTTAAAAAAGCTTACGAATTTCATAGATGGCTTTGAACTTAGAGGGGTGGAAGAGATCATCGGCAGGGGGATATTAAAGGAGATATCGGAAAGGCTTGGGTTTATAAAGGAAGTCGGACTTGATTATCTTACGCTTGACAGGGCGTTCTCCACCCTTTCAGGTGGAGAGGCAAGCAGGGTAAGGCTTGCAACACAGATCGGTTCGGAACTCTCAGGCATCCTGTATGTGTTGGATGAACCTACCATAGGGCTCCATCAAAGGGATAACTTAAGGCTTATCGGCGCATTAAAACGGCTTAAATCGCTTGGAAACACCGTGGTTGTTGTGGAGCACGATGAAGAGACCATACGCAATGCCGACTTTATTGTTGATATGGGGCCGGGCGCCGGTGAAAGCGGTGGAAGGATCGTTGTTTCAGGAGAGATGTCACAGGTGTTGCAGAACAGGAATTCTCTTACCGCAAAATATCTTAACGGAGAATTATCCATTCCTCTGCCGTCAAGACGGAGACGTATAAATAAGAAATTCGTTATTCTTGAAGGGGCAAGTGAAAATAACCTTAAGGATTTGACAGTAAGGTTTCCTCTTGGCGTATTTACATGCGTTACAGGGGTCTCCGGTTCAGGCAAGAGTTCGCTTGTCATAGACACCCTTTATAAGGCTCTGGCCTCCATACTTCATCGGTCAAAGGATGCCACGGGCAGATTCAGGAGATTAAAGGGGCTTCAGCATATAGACAGGGTAATAGATGTTGATCAATCACCGATAGGCAGAACGCCGCGTTCAAACCCTGCCACCTATTGCGGTCTTTTTACACCTATAAGGGTGCTATTCTCTCAACTGACTGAAGCAAGGGTTAGGGGATACTGTCCCGGTCGTTTTAGCTTTAATGTAAAGGGAGGACGCTGTGAGGAGTGCAGAGGCGTGGGTTTGATAAGGGTTGAGATGCATTTTCTTCCCGATGTCTATGTCCTTTGCGAACGGTGTAATGGCAAGAGATATAATCCGGAAACCCTGAATATAAGATATAAAGGTAAAACAATAGCGGATGTGCTTGATATGACCGTTGCCGAGGCTCTCAAATTTTTTGAGAATATTCCTGATGTGAAGAGAAAATTAGACATACTTGATGAGGTGGGGCTCGGATATTTGAGGCTTGGGCAGCAGGCTGTCACACTTTCAGGCGGAGAAGCTCAGAGATTGAAACTCTCTACCGAACTGTCAAGGAGGAGTACGGGCAGGACGCTTTATATACTCGATGAGCCTACAACAGGCCTCCACTTTCAAGATATCGGCAGACTTCTCTCTTTGCTTCACAGGCTTGTGGATGCTGGTAATACGGTTATAGTAATTGAGCATAACCTTGATGTTATAAAATCTGCGGACTATATAATAGAACTTGGGCCTGAAGGCGGCGATAAAGGCGGAGACATAGTGGTATCGGGAAGTCCCGAAGAGATAGTAGGGGATAAAGCGTCACATACGGCAGTTTTTTTGAGAGATAAACTTGCCGTTTTTGAAAAAGAATAGATCAGTCCTGAAAATTATATGTGTGAGTGACATGATACCCAAAAACAGAGATAGGTTTTTGGGTAAATTGGCAAGACGCTTTAAATGCAAGGCCGCAGGCGATTTTTCTTTTGAGGCGTACATAACCGGTACGGTGAGAAAGAAAATCTCTGAGGATATATAAAGATAGTCCAGGCAGTTAAAGATGTATTGCCAATTTCAAATCCCGCTATCGCGGGATTTGGATTATAAAAAAAACTTGACACGGTTGTAAACCGTATGTTATTTAAGTGCGTATTTTCTAATGCACTAAATCTTCTTATTAAACGTCTTACTAAAATTATTATTAGAAAATTTCTCTTCTATAGTTGTTTCCTTAGTTCTTAAGTTTTTGTTATAGACAACCGGGTGATAGAGGTTAGTTGTTTTTTTGACGTCTTTGTAAGGTTTTTCTGTTTTTTTAAATCAATAAGGGGGAGGTAATGCGTATGAATGAGGAAAAGACATCTGTGGAAGTATGTAATGAAAAAGTAAAAGAAGTTGACCAAAGAAGGACATTTATGAAAAAACTTTTGCTTTCAGGGGTTGCTATATCTTCAACTGCCGTACTTGCCAATAAAGTCTCCAGGATGATCCCTGTTAATACGGTTGACAATTGGAAAAGGGCAGGTGGTGATGAGCCGTATCTCAAATGGGGAGACAGTATATTGACCAGCCAAGAATTTACCTTGATGAGTGAAGAGGAAAAAAACATGCTTCTGGAGAGTTTTATCGAGGAGTACAATAAAAATGATAAAACATATTTGACCATTAAGGAGGTATAACCGTGCCACGGAAAAAGAAAGATAAACAGGGAAAGCTAAAGGGTATTTCACGCCGTGATTTTTTGAAGAATACGGGCGCTGTAAGCGTTGCTGCAATAACAGGTGCGGCAGGGCTTCTTGCTGATGCAGATAACGCTGAAGCAAGGGTGACATGGGCGGAGTGGTTTCAGACGCATTACCGTTTTATGACGCCTGAAGAGAAGAAAGAGGCTATTGAACGTTTGGAAAATAGATACACGGAAGAGTATGAGAAGAAGGTATCGGTTGAGCAGACGCCTCCGATGAAGGATGTTCTATATGGCTATGCGCTTAATATTCAAAAGTGTATCGGATGTAGGAGATGTGTGCATGCATGTGTTAGAGAGAATAATCAGTCGAGACACGACCCTGAGATCCAATGGATAAGGGTTATTCGCATGGAGAAAGGGAATTTCTCCTACTCAAAAGAAAAGCTGGATAAAGGTTATCCATCAGAGGGGATGCTGGGTGGTGATTACCCTTTTGGCAACTACGGTGTACAGATAGGAGGCAATGCCTATACTCCATCAGGCGTTACCTTTGAGGGCGGTCAGCATTATTATGAACCCGAGAAGGTGCCGGAAAAGGAAGCCTTTTACTTTCCTGTTCAGTGCCAGCAATGTGAAAGGCCTCCATGTGTCAGAGTCTGTCCTATAAGGACGACATTCAGAACTGTTGATGGTATTGTGGTCATTGATTATAATTGGTGTTTCGGATGCAGGATGTGTATGGATGCGTGTCCTTACTGGGCAAGGCGTTTTAACTGGGCAGAGCCGAAGCTTCCAAAGGAAGAAATGAATCCCGACACACATTACTTTGGCAACAGGCCGAGACCGCGTGGGGTTGTGGAAAAATGCACTTTTTGTATTCAACGTACACGTAAAGGTAGATACACCTCGTGTGTTGAAGCATGTCCTGTAGGTGCAAGAAAGTTTGGTAATCTGCTTGACCCCAATAGTGAGATAAGACATATCATTGATAGAAAGAGGGTCTTCAGACTCAAGGCAGATCTTAGGACATATCCTAAATTCTTTTATTTTATAGACTGATTGTACGAAGGTGAGGGTATAGATATGAAAGATAAGATAACGTTTGCAATAGATTTTGCAAGTTATGCATTGAAGGGAGGCAAAAAGTACTATACATGGCTCCTTTTTCTGGGTTTTATAATTTTAGTGGGGATATTTACAGCTTACAGACAGTTCACCGAGGGACTTATTTTAACAGGTTCCACAGACCAGATAACATGGGAGCTTTTTATTGCCAACTTTGTTTTCATGGTTGGAGTTGCGGCGTCGGCCGTGACACTGGTCTTTCCAGCATATGTTTATAAGGCGTCAAAGAAGGATTTTAGCGAACTTTATGTCTTGGGAGAGGTTATTGCTCTTGTCGCAACCCCGCTTTGTATTGTATTCATCATGTTCCATATGGGCAGACCCGACAGGCTCTGGCATATAATACCGGGTCTTGGATACTTTAATATACCAAATTCCATGCTTGATTTTGATGTTATCGTACTCAACGGCTATCTGTTTATTAACCTGATAGGTGTATTTTACTATGTCTATAAGAGGTATTCAGGGAAACCTATAAATAAAGCATTTTATATACCTTTTATGTTTTTGGCCATTGTATGGGCGCCAAGCATCCATATAATTACGGGTTTTATACTTTCTACATTGACACCTGTTGAGTTGTGGACGACCCCTCTTGTGCCTGTCAAATTTCTTCCGACCGCCTTTGCGTCAGGTGATGCGCTGATCATTATCCTGCTTCTTATAATAAGGAAAAATACAAAACTGTCTATTCCTGACAGGGCGATCGATATACTTATACAGATTATTGTATGGTGCCTTGGAATAATTATACTTATGACCACTTCTGAGATTGTAACAGAACTTTATCCGCGTACAGAGCATGCCATGCCTTTGATAAACCTCATCGTAGGTCTTAACGGCAGCACACAGTTTGTGCCGTTTTTCTGGGCTTCAACAATAATGATCCTTTTTTCATTCTTTATGCTCCTAAGTTCAAGGGTAAGACAGGATCGCGGTTTTATCATTGTATTGGTTTGTATCGCAACTTTTGTAGGGATATGGATTGATAAGGGGCTGGGACTTGTCCTTCCCGGTTTCATGCCGTCTCCTCTTGGGGAGTTTACCATATACCATCCTACCTTTATTGAGATATATAATACCATATTGATATGGGCAGTTGGATCTCTTGCTGTTACATTGCTTTTAAAGGGGACTCTCGGAGTTCTGGTTGGAGATATAGGGGTCGGCGGACAGGCTTCGGAACATTGAGTGAGCGAAGTATTTATGTATGGGATAAAAAACCATTTAAACTTATGGAAGACCTTTTTAGTAAGGAGGAAGACTCTTATGAAAACGTTTAAATATTTAGGGGGATGTCTTGGTATCCTTATCCTCTTGCCCTTTATCTTTGTAACGGTATCTTATGGAGCCGATAAAGAGGTTAAGAAGGATTGTTATGAAAGCAGAATGGGATATACAAAGATAAAGCGAGTGGAGAATGCAGTTCCTGAGTATGGATGGCCTAATGTTAAGTGCTCTGAGAAAACAGGCGCAGTCCTCTGGTACAGCGACCCCTTTGCCGGCACAGTACCTATGAAGGATGTTGTCGCTGACCCGAGTGTTCCGGTGCCTGATGGGGATTATCTTCATGAAGAGGCGGTGGTAAGGCCAAGAACGACGTATCTTAAATACTATAACATGAACCCGATACAACATTGCAATATGTGCCATAACGGCAAGACCGTTCCTTATCCAAAGGATAAGAATCCAAGATCATTAGTGATGCACAAGGATGTGGTGCCTGATTCGCTTAAGCTTCAGCATGGCAATGGAGCCATCTGGTGTCTTGACTGTCACAACCCTACGGATAGAAACACGCTTATAGATTTCAGGGGGAGGAAGATAGGTTTTAATGAACCACAGAAACTCTGCGGCAAGTGTCATGGTCAGGTATATAAAGACTGGCGTTTTGGGATACACGGCAAAAGGATAGGGGAATGGGTTAAGGGCGGTAAAAAGAGATGGTGGGTATGTACGGAGTGTCACAACCCTCATACGGTCAGTTCACGTCCGTTTGATCAGCTTTTAGCAGAGCCCGCTCCTGCCCTGCCAAGGGGTATGACAAGTGTTGATTTTGAGAGAAAAGAAGAATTGGAGAGAAAGAAAGAAATGGAAGAAGAATAGGTTTAGGTTGACCTTAAACTGGTTTTAAAAAATACCCCGTTTTATGAACGGGGTATTTTTTTTGTTTTATTTCTCATTTTCCTTCAAGGTACTGAGGTCTTACTTTCCTGACCCCTTTGGGAATTTTAAACTTAAATAAGCTTGAGGGTATCTCAGGATTTATTCTTATCTTGGAAAACTTTACGATCGTAACATTGCCGAAACTATCGCGTATCTTTGTCTCGGTTACATAAAAATTCTTTTTGTTGATACTTAAAAAGAGCTCTTCCATATTGGCCTGGGCTATCTTGGGCTTAAGTGAAAGCAGGAAATTGTCCTTATCTGTTTTTTCTAATCTGATTATAAAGTTTTCCCTTAATCTTCCCATACCGGAGAGAAAGTTTTGCCCTATGCCTCTGTTCTGTATGGGTACCTTTGAGACCATGACCTGCTTGAAACGAGGTTGATAGACCCATAGTTTTCTCCCATTGGATATTATTTTCTGCTTTTCAGGCAGACTGTAATTCCACCTCATCATACCGGGTTTTTTAAAAAATACCGTGCCTTCCGCTTCAATGGGATTTGCCCTGTTAACGATTATATTTGTTTGAATAAATTTTGCCTTTAGTGAATTGGTGGAATCATATACCTTTTGTATCTTGTTTATTATTGTTTCTATATCTTCACTATAAGAGATATTTATATCTAATAGAAGAATGGAAAATGCTAATAAAATTAAGAAAATGAATCTATTGTTTTTTGTCATATCTAATATCCTTTTTCAGTGTATTCAGTGGTTTTTGGATTATTCTTCTTTGCGAAAGACCTCCCTTGGTTTGCTACCGTCAGCGGGGCTTACAACGCCTTCCCGTTCCATGCGTTCTATCATCCTTGCCGCCCTGTTATACCCTATACGCAGCCTTCTCTGTATATAAGATATTGATGCGTGGCCGGACTCCATGACAACGGATACCGCCATATCATACTTTTCATCTTCATCGGTTTCTTCATCATAGGATTCCAATCTTTTTTCAATATCCACAAGTTCTTCTGAGTATGAAGGCTTGCCCTGTTTTTTTATAAAGTTTACTACACGTTTTATCTCTATCTCCGAGATATATGCCCCATGTATCCTCATAATCTTTGATGAACCGGGCGGCAGAAAGAGCATGTCGCCTTCGCCAAGGAGGTTCTCGGCTCCATTGGTGTCAAGTATAGTCCTTGAGTCGGTTCTTGAGGGCACCTGAAATGATATGCGCGCCGGGAAATTTGCCTTTATAAGGCCGGTGATTACATCCACAGACGGCCTCTGTGTGGCGATTATCAGGTGAATCCCTGCGGCCCGTGCCATCTGAGCAAGCCTTGTTATGATATCTTCAAAATCCCTTGATGAAGCGGTCATCATAAGGTCTGCCATCTCATCTATAACTATTACGATATATGGAAGGGGTTTTGTCTCCCCGTTTTCCTTTCTTACTCTTTTATTGTACTGTTCAATATTCTTCACCCCTTTTCCCGCCATCATATTGTACCTCTCTTCCATCTCGAGCAGTATCCCCCTAAGTGTGGGGGCGGCCTTTTTTACATCGATAATTACAGGGAGGAGAAGATGCGGTATCGAGTTATACATGGCAAGTTCAAGCCTTTTGGGGTCTATCATGACAAACCTTACAGTTTCAGGCGTTGCCTTGTAGAGTATGCTCAATATCATAATATTTAGAGAGACACTCTTGCCTGCGCCTGTTGAACCTGCGATAAGCAGGTGAGGCATCCTTCTAAGGTCTGTTATAAAGGGTTTGCCTGATATATCCTTTCCGATGGCAAGCAGCAGCGGTGAAGGGGACTCCTTAAATTCCTTTATGGCAAGGATATTTCTAAGATATACCTTCTCCCTTTCTTTATTGGGTATCTCTATCCCTATCACTGCCTTGCCGGGTATAGGGGCTATTATCCTGATACTCGTTGCCTTGAGCGCAAGGGCAAGGTCGTCTGAGAGGTTTACTATGCGGTTGATCTTTATACCCGGGGCGGGCTCGAATTCATAAAGGGTAATAACCGGTCCGGGGTGTACCTCCGTTACCTTTCCATTTACATCAAAGTCTGCAAGTTTCTTTTCAAGTATTTGTGAATTCATTATAAGGGAGTCTCTGTTGACTTTATTTGCGGTGTTTGTTTCTGCATCAAGCAGCGAGAGCGGCGGAAGGTGAAATGTCCCCTCCGGCTCAAGAAATTTAAAAGATTCCTGCACCGGTTCATCCTTGACATTCTCTTTTATTACAGGCGGCAGCTCATTTATCTTTGGGGGGGTCTTTTCCTTTTTTTCCTTTGCATGTACTATCTTTTTCCCCCTTTCCCTTTTTTCTTTATAAAAAATGTATCTGTCTTTGATATACTTAAGAAGATGTATCCAGCGGCTCCACAACTTGGAAAGTGTGCTTATAAGCGACGTGCCTGTGGTAAGTATGGTGGAAATGGATAAAAGTATTACAAGTATAAGAACTGTGCCTGCGCTGTTGAAGTAACCTTGTAGAAGATTGTGGACGCCTTCACCTATAAAACCGCCGCCCGATACTTTTACACCAAAGATATTCGCTTCACCGATGACGATGGATGAGAGTCCTGAAAGGGTTATGATAAATATTATAAAGAAGAGCGGTCTTAATGGGGCAAGCTCTAAGTCCTTATTTATCATCATTTCAAGGGAGAGGATGAATACTATAACAGGGATGGTATAGGAGGTAATGCCGAAGTAAGTCAAAAAAATATCGGAACTGTATGACCCTACGATGCCTCCCCAGTTTTTTATGCCGTTTGCGGATGTCTTTAAAGAGTTTAATGAGGGATCTGCCGGATAGTATGATATCAGGCTAATTAGAAGGAATATACCTAAACCCAAAAGCGCTATCCCTCCTATTTCCCACCACAGATAATTGGATTTTTTATTCTCTGTTACAGCCATTTTATTTTGCCATACCCCACAAGAGCACTATCGCTCCAAGTGTGATGCAGTAATATGCAAAGGGTTTTAATCTTTTATTTTCAAGAAGGTGCATAAGGGAAGCGATAGCTGTATATCCGCTTACAGAGGCCGTTAGTGTGGCAAGCAGATAAAGCCATAATTGCTCCGAATTCAGCACACCGAGTCCTTTTATCTCAAGAACGATTGCCCCGAATATTGCCGGTATGGAAAGAAGAAATGAGAACCTTGCCGCAGCAACGGCGTTTATATCCCTGTATATTGCGGCGGCTATGGTAGTGCCTGAACGCGATATGCCTGGTATAATGGCAATGCCCTGAAAGATGCCTATAAGCAGTGCATCTAATATACCCATGTTTTCTATCTCTCTTTGAGGTTTTTTTCTGAGTATTGTAAGTGTGAGCAGCGCTCCTGTTATGATAAGCGCCGCCCCCACAGTTATGATGGAATTAAAGAGCGACTCGAATGTGTCTTTGAAACTGACTGCGATTATCCCTGTGGGCAGAGTGGCGATGATTATAAGATAAAGCAGTCTTTGTTCCCTTTTTTTATTGCCGTTATTGCTCTTAAAAATCGATGTAAATGATATAATATCCTGCCGGAAATAAATGAATATAGAGAGCAATGTCCCTCCATGGAGCATTACATCCAATAATATTCCCGGCTCGTGGAACCATGGCAGAAGTTTTTGGGCTATCACAAGGTGACCTGAACTGCTTACAGGCAGAAACTCGGTCACGCCCTGAAGTGTACCCAAAATTATAGCATCTATCCAGTTCAAACAGTCCCCTTAGCTTTAAAAGTTTAATTGATTATAGGTGATAGCGCTTAAGCTGTCAACTCTGTACTTAAACCCAAATCCCGCGATAGCGGGATTTGGGTGAGAGGAGGTGCTATGAGGAGAGCAGAGTTACTGCAGGAGATACGCAGGATTAGATTTAAGAATGTTTACGGTATGTGGATAAAGAAGAGCATAACCCGGATAGAAGCGGCACGATTACTTGGTGTGAGTGAGCGTACTTTTAGGCGATATATATAAGTCGTTATTTAGAAGAAGGTTTTGAAGAGTTCTGGATTGTTTGCTATTTCTCCGGCAACTTCATTTGCATCACCAATTGAGCGAATATCACCGCCACGGAGTTTATCAAGAATGTTTCCCATTATAATCACTAAGGACCCGATTTAATCCCAATCCACCCAAAAAGTTATTATGCAAGTCATTGTATTTATTAAGATTTAATCTAATATCAAGATTAAAGACCTGACCCCTTAGTTCTTTTTTGATTTAACCACTTTTTGAAAGATGACTGGCTCTCCCCTGAAGGTTTGCCAGCTAACAAACCTTCAACACTAATATCTTCATCAATGTCTTCCCAGTGGATACCATGTCCCCTTCCAATCAACCTCCAGTTCCTTCGTTCCTCTGATGTAGCATATACCAAGCGTGGAAACCATTCTATGGGTACCGAAATCGTTCTTCCATCGCTTAAGTCTACGCTCAAAGTATCCTTTGTTATTCTTACATCTTCCACTTTTGGTACTTCTATTTCAAGTGCCAAAGTACTCATTCCATGCCTCCATTAATTTTAAATGGTTTTCATTAATAATCTTGTGAATTTTACTAATTTCTATACGGCTAAATCCTCCACTACTTTTCAACCTGACAGGGTCAAGCCAGAATTTGGCAATTTTGTCGTTATGTTCAACATGGATATGTTTAGGCTCATTCCTATCGCCTGCATAAAAAAAGAATCTATATGATCTAACTTTAAGTACTGTCGGCATTTAATTCTATGATATCATACTTTTACTTGCTGAGAAAAAGGAGAAATCTCCAAATTGTTATGGGCTTCTGCGCCTCCGGGTGAACGAAGTTTCGATGTCTTCCCTTACCACCCCTATTCATAAAGCCGGAACTTTACAACTCCGCAATCAAATCCCTGAGCATGGGAGATGTCCGCTTAGTCCTGTGTTGTTAATCGCATAACGGTGTTAATATCCGTATATAGAGGGATTGTACCTAATTCTTGGTTATGAAATAATCATAGCCGTGTTTAACAAGTCTTTTACCTGCCTTAACCGCCTCTTTATAATTCTTGTATCGGCCTGCAATAACATTATACCACCTGCCGCCGCCTTTAAGTTCAGTAACCGAATTATAGCTCGGGAACCCAAATCTCTTTAACTCTTCAACCCGTTCCACGGCATACTTTTCCTCCTTAAACGACCCCGCATGCAGAACATAGTGTTTATTAATATCTTTAACAATATCTTTAACAATATGTTTAACCGGCTTGGGAACTTCCTTTGCCGACTTTAAAACGTTTTTTTTCGGATGTTTAAACGCCTTCAGCCAACGGTCAAAATCAAAAGGCTCGATACTCTGAACAAGATGAAAGCCCTTCTCGGTCTCAACGATCACAGGTTCGGAAAACACCTTTCGTCCCGCCAATGCTCTTGCAATCTTGGGGTCTAATTGCGAAGGTTTAAAATGCCCGATAAAGCCTCCAATGTCAGAACCCGGACTTGACTGTATATCCCTTGCAACCTCATCAAAGAGCTCGCCTGCACGGATCTTTTTTAAGAGGTCCTCGGCCTTGGGATAAGTGGAAACAAATATCTCTCTTATATACAACTCATCCCTATTGCTCTTATACAGCTCGACTTCAGGCTCTTTGGTAATGGATCTCAATTTATCAATAAGCTCATCTCCGGGATAGCCAAGACGTTTTGCCGTTCTGGCAAAGAGCCATGCCATCTTATAATCCTTTTTTCTCATCATTACATTGGCTAAATAATAGTAGGTCTTGGTAAAACCCGGGTTTATCTTAAGCGCCTCAAAGAACTCATCCCTTGCCTCATCAAGCATATCTTCGGCAAAATAAAGAACACCCAGTTCCATATGAAATATGTCGGAATCCGGCAAAAGCTTCACAGCTTTTTTCATCTCTTTGACTGCATCATCTATAAAACCGGTGTAATAAAGGGCTATGGATAAATTTCTGTAGATATCCGCATTATCCATACCGCCTTTAACAGCCTTTCTGTACTGCTCTATAGCGCGCAAGGGGTGCGCCGACTGGAGATACTCATTGCCTTTCCTGGCATAAGAGTCTGGCGTCTCGCCTTGCCCTTTTATTAAAAAAAGAAACTGGGATAAAAGAAGGATAGATAGAATTATAAAGAATTTCTTCATGTAAAACCTCTTGCTAAAAAGGAGGATAAGCCCCTTAAAGATAAATCTCCCGGCGATCATCTCCGGTCATTAAAGCCTGTTTATAAGACTTGCCGCGTAACCTGCTCCAAAACCGTTATCTATATTAACAACACTTACCCCTGCCGCACAAGAGTTAAGCATTGCGAGGAGTGCGGTGAACCCGTTTAAATGAGCTCCGTAACCTATACTCGTCGGGACAGCTATTATGGGCTTATCTACAATACCGCCGATGACGCTCGGCAATGCCCCTTCCATGCCGGCCACAACCACTATTACCCGCGCAGAGAGGAGTTTATCCCTTTGATTAAACACCCTGTGTATGCCGGCAACCCCTACATCATACATCCTTTCCACATCATTGCCCATCATCTCACAGGTAATGCATGCCTCCTCTGCAACCGGTATATCCGATGTGCCTGCGCTTACAACAAGTATAACGCCCTTCCCTTTCTTATCGATTTTGTGAGTAAGGTATACGACCGATGCAGGTTTGTCATGGTACACGGCATCAGGCAGTCTATTTTTTATCTTTTTAAATTTATCACCGCTTACCCTTGTTGCAAGGACATTGTCTCCGTTTTGTATCATCTTATCCATAATGGAGATTATCTGCTCCGCACTCTTTCCCTCGCCCATTATAACCTCAGGAAAGCCCTGCCTTATATGCCTGTGGCTGTCAAGGGTCGCAAACCCCATATCTTCATAGGGAAGCGCCTTCAGCTTTTCCATGGCCACATCAACAGACAAACTGCCTTTGCTTACCTTTTTAAGAAGGCTTTCTATCTTCTTAATATTCATATATAAGCGCCATTAGTCAATTATTTAACGACATACGAGTTAAAACACCTTTTTTTCTTCCAAGCGCCTGAAGGTCAAGGATAAAGACAGGCCTTTCACCTTTAACAAAGGTGTAACCCGAAAGCCCTTGTATCCTGTCAAGCGGCTGGGGCAGATCCCTTATATAGGCGTCTCTTACACCTATCACCTCTTCGGCGGTAACCGCACACGTCCTGTCTCCCATATCGAATATGATAAGCGACTCAAACTTGCCCTCTTTAGCCGCGGACTTACCCAACAATCCGTTAAGGTCAACAAGAGGCATGTCCATAGCCCCGCTCTCTATTGGGCTTATATCGCCGTTAACAAGCTCTTCACCGCTTATTATCTTCTTTACCTTTGCCAAAGGCAGCGCAAAGACTTCACCTGCAAAAGAAACAAGCAGAACCTTCGCTATCATTGTTACCGCCGGCAAAAAACACTTAAGCTTTGTCCCCTTCTTATGCTCAGACTCTATCTCAAGCCTGCCCCCCAGTTCCCTCATGACATTAAAGACAACATCCATGCCCACGCCTCTGCCGGATATCTCAGTGACAGATTCAGCAAGACTAAAACCGGGGTAACAGGTCAGCAAAAAAACATCACTGTCCGACATAGCATCGGCATCTTCGGATGTTATAAGGTTTAATGCGACTGCCTTTTTCTTGATCTTTTCGGCATCCATGCCGCTTCCATCATCCTCTATCTCAATGATAACCTCGCCATGCCTTTTAAGAAGAGACACCTTAACAAAGCCCCTTTCATTTTTGCCCGCAAGCCTTCTATCCTCTTTCTTCTCAATGCCATGGTCAATGGCATTCTTAATCACATGGACAAGGGGCTCCAGAAGCCTTTCCAGCACAATCCTGTCAACCTCAACATCCTCCCCCTCAACAACAAATTCTATATCCTTTCCCTTTGAATACTTTTTAATAAGTTTTTTAAGCCCGTGGGTAACCTCGCCAAAAGGTATAAGGCGCATATGAAGAAGTGCTTTATCGAGTCTCTTCAACACACCGCTCATAGCGTGAAGTTCTTCTTTAAAGATATACG
>JALXFI010000087.1 GCA_027069035.1 bacterium | reverse complement strand
GTATGAAGCTTAAGAGGTGCAGACCCTTTTGCGCAAAACTGTTTGTATATCCGATGCCCACATAAAACATCTTAAATCCAGAGAACAAAACCTGCTTTGCAGTTTTATTGAGGCCATAAAAGCAGACACTGCCACCCTTATAATGGTGGGAGATATCTTTGATTTCTGGGTCGGTTTTAAGGATGTTGTCTACCGTGAATACATACCGATTTTAAATAAATTCTTAGAGCTGAAAGAAAGCGGCACAGAGATAATCTATCTTGAAGGCAACCATGACTTTCATATGGGAGATTTTTTTACCGATATCCCCCTAAGCGCCAGGGTCTTGAAAGACAGGCTTGAAATGGAATTTGACGGCAGAAAGGCGCTTATTGAGCATGGAGACAGGGTGGACACGAAGGATTATGGTTATATCTTGTTAAGATGGTTTTTGAGAACAAGTCTTGTGAATTCTATTGCAGGCATTATTCCACCATCTCTTCTTTTAAGATTTGCGCGAAGATTATCCCACACAAGCAGAAATTATCTTGGCAAAAGACATCATCAAGGTGAAATATTAAAGAGATTTGCCATGAAAAAGTGGAATGAGGGTTATGATATAGTTATACTTGGACATTCCCACAGTCCTGAATTTATTTATGATAATGGTAGAAATAAACTCTATATCAACCTTGGCGACTGGCTGGAGCATTTTACATATTTAGAGTATTGTAACGGTGATTTTAACTTAAAGAAATTTACGGGTTCTTAGATTGTGTTACCACCTGAGTGAGCGCTATCCTGTCGCCCCATCTCAATCCTTCATCATCCACATATGACAGATATGTCTCAAACGCAACGATGGCAAGACCTAAAGTGAAGAAGAGCAGCCATCTAAGATAAGGTATCATAGTAAAGAGGATTACCACCCCAACGGGGATGTTCCTTAATATGGATTCCTGAAAATTACAGTCATCCCATCCCCTTCCCGGTGATACAACCTTTAACCTTATTATCCTCTTGCCAAGGCTCTGCCCTCCGTTAAGCCCGTCTGCAATAAGGATATATGTAATGCCCGCAACTGTCCCTATAAAGGTTGGAAAGGCAAAGAATATGCCTACAATTATAAGGTCTATAAGTTTGGCGAGTATCCTGTCAAGGAAATATGGTTTTACGATATCTTCCATTTTTGCCTTTTTAGCCTGAGGCCTTTTTAAGCTTTTGAGCCTTCTTTGCCTCTTCGCTTGGGTTGTATGTACAGAAGGGTTCTTCCTCAAGGTAGTCTCCTGTGAAGGCAAAGGCTCGCGCCCTGCAGCCTCCGCAGACCTTTCTGTACTCACAATAACCACATCTGCCCTTGTAATCATCCCACGCCCTCATCTCAAGAAACACCTTTGATGTCTGCCATATCCTGCTGAAGGGTTCCTTCCTTACATCTCCGCACTCTTCTTCAAGAAAACCGCAAATCTGAACCTTTCCTGTATGGGAGAGAAAGGCAAAGCTCTGGCCGCCCATACAGCCCTTGGTCATTGCGTCAAAGCCGTGGGTCTGTGGTGTTACGGTCTTGCCTTTCTCTTTTTCCTTTTGTCTGAATATCCTGTAATAGTGCGGCGCACAGGTAGGTTTAAACTGTATTTGCACCTTATCTCTCATTTCATAAAACCACGTAAGGGTCTTTTCGTAATCTTTAGGAGATATCTCCTGGTCTTTCAACTCAGACCCCCTTCCCGTAGGAACTAACAGAAAGGGATGATGAGCCACTGCGCCGAGTTTTATTACAAGGTCGAGTATCTTAGGGAGTTCATCAAGGTTGTGTTTTGTAATGGTTGTATTTACCTGAAATTCCATGCCGGCGCCCTTTGCCAGCTCTATCGCCTTTAATACGGCATCAAAAGCCCCTTTGACGCCCCGGAATGTATCGTGGCTTTCAGCCGTTGCGCCGTCAATGCTGAAGCTGAGGCGTTTAATCCCCACCTCTACCATCCTCTTGGTATTTTCTTCCGTCATAAGCAGTCCGCATGGGGCCATGACCATCCTGAGTCCGATGTTTGTTCCGTGCTCTGCAATTTCAAAGATATCCTTTCTCATCATAGGCTCGCCGCCCGTGAGGATTATTATAGGGTCTGAGAAGGATTTTACATCATCAAGGAATTCCAAACACTCCCTGGTAGAAAGTTCGTTCGGATACGGGCCGAAACGCGCTGCCGCCCTGCAGTGGACACAGTTAAGGTTGCAGCTCCTTGTAACCTCCCATGCTATAAGCTTTGGAAGAAATACCTTCTTCCCATGGCTTTCCATACCGTGTTTATGTGGATCTGTCGCTTTGTTATTCATAATTATTCTCCTTCACTGAGTACTCTTGCGGCTTCCTTGGCAAAATAGGTTAAGATAAGGTCTGCGCCCGCCCGCTTTATGGAAAGGAGGGTCTCCATCATGACCTTTTCTCCGTCTATCCAGCCGAGCTTCGCCGCAGCCTTTATCATTGAGAATTCTCCGCTTACATTATAGGCTGCAATAGGATAAGAGAAATTATCCCTTACTCTGCGTATAATGTCAAGATACGGCAGAGCCGGTTTTACCATTACAATATCGGCGCCCTCCTCTATATTCGAGCTCGACCTCTCTTAGCGCCTCATTGGTGTTGGCGGGGTCCATCTGATAACTTCTCCTGTCTCCGAACTGCGGAGAGGATTCCGCTGCCTCTCTAAACGGGCCGTAG
>JALXFI010000086.1 GCA_027069035.1 bacterium | reverse complement strand
TATATGGAAAGATAATAAAGCCACCGATATACAAGGTAAAATTTTTGATATTAAGGCTAATCATGAATATTCACTTCCAGTGCATCATATATCCGTTAGATCATCTCTAAGGCCCGCCTTTAGGGCACTGGCGAATAATGAGATAGTGGGTATAACGGTAGACGGTGGTGGTGGTAAAAAAATAGTGCCGGTGAAATTTCTTAAGAGAGAGGCCAATTTTCAGCAAGGTGGAGCAACTATGGCATCCATGACGGATGCAGCAATAGTACCTGCTTTTATAATAACAGAAAAGGGTCTTAAACATAGATTGATTATTCATCCTCCTATAAAAGTCGATGATAAGTTTAATAAAAAAGAGAGAATTGAACATATAATGCAGGAATTTGCTGGAATACTTGAAAAATATGTCTATAAATATCCAACCCATTATGGGTATTCCCTTTATCTTAGGAGAGAAAGGGCATGTTTAGATCCATATCCTTTTTTTCAGGATCACTATGGAATCAGAAACATGGAACAAACAGATGGAAAGAAAGGGATAAATTATGCATAAAAGAAATAAATCAATAGGATGGGCTTTAAATCAATTCAAAAATAGAAGCCTTCAAGGGGTATCATATAGGCTCAATAGAGGGTTTGCTAAACCTACGAGGATAATCTTTTGTATGACACTTAGATGTAATATCAAATGTAGGCAATGTGCTATATGGAGGACTCCCAACAAGGATGAATTGACAACTGAAGAATGGAAAAATGTTATAGCGACACTTAGGGATTGGATAGGCCCATGCAGGGTTCAAATGGCTGGTGGTGAGATATTTATACGAAATGATATATTGGATATAATCAAATTTGCAACGGAGAAAGGTGTCTTGACAGGGGTCGTGAGTAACGGAACAATGATAACAAAAAAAATAGCTGAAGAGATTGTAGAAACTGGTCTTGGATATATACATATATCTGTGGACGGTATAAAACCTGAAACTCATGATTATATTCGTGGAATTGATGGATTGTATGAAAAAACCATTAGAGGAATAAATTATCTGGTGGAAGAGAATAAGAATGGTGAGCTATCCATAGGGATAGCTACTGTTATAATGAAGAAAAATCTCCATGAGTTAACCGATATAGTCAAATATGCAGAAAACAGAGGGCTTGAAGGGGTAATATTTAATCCCCTTTCGCCTACCATAGATAGCGATCCTGATTGGTTTAAAAAGACCGACCTTTGGTTTGACGATCTTGATGAGGCATACTCTGTAATTGACCAACTGATTGATATGAAAAAGAATGGAGCCAAGATCCTCAATCCTGTTGAACAATTTGAAGGGATGAAGGAGTATATAAAGGATCCTTCACCAACTTTGCATGAGAATTGCTGGGTGGGTATCACTAACCTCAGTATTACCAGTGATGGTTATGTCCATACATGTTTTAAGATGCCACCTTTGGGAAACGTAAAAGAGAGCCGTATAAATGAACTATGGTATTCTGATCAAGCAAGAGCCATGAGAGAAAACATCAAAAATTGTGATATTCATTGCAGTCCAGGAAACTTCGTGTATAGAAGGAGTCTGATAGATGAGATTGTTCGGTATTTTCGGTATGGTTAGACCGATCATCCGGGATCAGATATATGTATGGAAATTAGTAAAATATGGAGAATCTTTTAGAGTCTTAAATGGGTTTTTAACGCAAGAATATTACACTGTTACCTCTGTCTATGTAGATAGGAAGGTTTTAATAATAAAAGAAGGATAAAGGTTATGTCTGATATCGTCCTTTTCTATCCTCAATTTCAAACTAAAATTATTTCACCACCACTGGGTATATTGTTTATCACAGCCGTTCTTGAGAAGCATGGCTACAATGTCAAGGTGGTTGATGCCAATATCGATCAATTCAATATAAAGGACCTCATTACCGAGGATACAATTCTTGTTGGGATCAGCTCTATGAGCGGACCACAGCTTAAAAGTGCCCTGAAGATAGCTGGAGAAGTGAGAAAACAGAATCCTGAGATTCCTATTGTGTGGGGCGGGGTCCATGCGTCTCTCATGCCCAAACAGACCATATCGCATGTGCTTGTAGATGTTGCCGTTGAAGGGGAAGGCGAACAAACGATGGTTGAGTTGGCGGAAACATTGAAAAACAAGAAGGATATGAGAAACGTTAAAGGGATTTACTTTAAAAAGGCATCTCGTCAGGTTTATTATACCGGCCCACGGGAACTTATGGATTTTAACAGCATTCCTGCGCCTGCGTGGTCACACATAGAACATAATCTCAAGACCTATTTGGGTATCCGTGGTGACCGGTTGATGGTTCAATTTTCCAGGGGCTGTCCATTCCGTTGTTCTTTCTGCTACAATAAAACGTTCAATAAACGATCGTTCCGTGCTAAGACCCCTGACAGAATTATCGAGGAGATGGAATATCTTATCAATAAATATAATGTTAGGATGTTTGATATATGTGATGACAACTTTATTACCTATAAAAAAATCTTTCTCAATTTTGCGGAAAAGATAGAAAGGAAAGGACTGGATGTAGATTTACAGCTCAGTATTCGCTTAAATTATATCGACCCTGAAATTGTGGAAGGTTTAAAAAAGGCAAGGGTCAGTACACTATTTATTGGTCTTGAATCAGGGTCCCAGCGGATTATCGATGAGATTAATAAAGATATTAAAAT
>JALXFI010000085.1 GCA_027069035.1 bacterium | reverse complement strand
CTCCTGAAGCGCCCGCTATTGAACCGGGGGAAGAGATCACAAGGACAAAGACCTTTGCTGAGGTAGATGTTCTCATAACCCAGTTGAGCACCATTTCAAAGGACTTAAGAGGCATCGTACAGACATTGGGCAATGTGCTTGGGGGAGACAAGGGCGAGAAGACCATCCGTAATATAGTCGGAAATATCGAGGGTGTTACAAAAAATCTTAACAGGATGATCGCCCTGAACAATGACAAATTCAACAGGGTGATGAACAATTTTGAAGCCTTCTCTTCAACAATGAGGACAGGAAGTCCTGAGATTATTGAAAATCTTAAGAAGGTAACCAGAAATTTAAACAATATTTTAAAGGATAATCGCAGTAATTTGAGGGATAGTATTGCCAATCTAAAGGAGGCGTCTAATAGGCTGGAGGAGACCCTTGCATCTATAAGAAACCTTACGGACAGTGTGGGACCGAGGATTGATAAGACCTTCTCATCCATCCAGCATGTTGCCGATAAGGTAAACAAAGGGGAAGGAACCATTGGCAAACTGATAAACGAAGATGATACTGTTGATAATCTAAACAAGACTCTTACGGGAGTAAATAATTTTATAAGTCAAAATGAGCGTTTCAGGTTCTTTCTGGGCTTTCACAATGAATATCTCTTTGATTCAGGCAACGCAAAAAACTTTGTGAGTCTCCGTATTCAGCCAAGAGAAGATAAATACTACCTGTTGGAGATGGTGGACGATCCGTTAAACAGGGTTGAGTTTGACAAAAACGGCATGAAAAAGCCCGAAAACAAGGTGAGGCTCAATGTGCAGATAGCAAAAAGGTTCTATAATGTAACCCTCAGAGCAGGATTGATAGAGTCTCAGGGCGGGGTTGGCATAGATTATAACCCGTTTAATGGCAGATTTAAACTGAGTTTTGAGGCCTCGGATTTTGATGAGAAAAGAAATCCCTATCTCAAACTCGCAGCCACATATTATGTTAACAAGTATTTTTTTGTAACAGGCGGGTATAATGATTTTATAAGCGCACAGGGTTTGGAAAGTCCCTTTCTTGGCATGGGGCTCAGATTTGAAGATGAAGACATTAAGTTTATTCTTCTCAATGCTCCAATACCTACAAATTAAAATAAACAATAAATATAAAGATTTCATCCAAAGAGGGTAAGAGATTGTTTATGCATGGTAGCCGTGCCTTGGGGCTTGCCTTTGATATTGGCACAACAACAATAGCGGGTTCACTTGTCGATATGGAGACAAGTAAAAGATTAAACCGCTTGTCAGAGATTAATCCACAGATAGCAATGGGCAGAGATGTCCTTTCAAGGATTGCGGCAATAGAAAAGGATGGCAATGCCTTGCATAAATTTCATAAAAGTTTGTTCGGCGCTCTAAACCGTATGACCGAGCAGTTGCTCTGTAAGAATGGCAAACAGGACGACGTCGTAAAGGTAGTATTTGCGGGCAACCCTGTTATGGAGCACCTGTTTTTATCCATGTCGCCGTTGTCTATCGGAAGGTCTCCCTACAGGCCTTTCTTTAAAAAGGGGAAGATGTTTAAGGCTCAGGAGACCCTGCTTAATGTAAATGCCGATGCATCCGTATATGTGTTTCCCCTTATAGGAGGTTTTGTGGGGGGGGATACGGTGGCTCTTATCCTTTATACCGGTCTTTATAAAGGCGGGGGAGTAAGGCTGGCAATAGATGTCGGCACAAATACCGAGATTGTGCTTGGAAGAGAAGAAGACCTTTGGGTAACATCTGCCCCTGCAGGCCCTGCGTTTGAGGGAGGCGGAATAAAAAACGGCATGATAGCCGAAAAAGGCGCAATATCAAAGGTTAAAATACAGGATGATACTATAGAAATTCAAGTTATAGGGGGCGGCAGGCCAATCGGCATATGCGGTTCAGGACTGCTTTCAGCACTTTCTGAGATGTTAAAGGCAGGCATTGTTAAGGGTGACGGCGGAATAAGGCACAGGGACGAGATAGAGAGCAATATTGCAAACAGGGTACACGAAATACAGGGCGAAAGGTCTTTTACCTTATATAGAGACGCAAAGAGCAATGTGGCAATAACCCAGGCCGATATAAGGGAATTACAGCTTGCAAAGGCTGCCATACAGAGCGGCATAAAGATACTTTTAAAAAGGAAATGTGTTGGATTTAAAGATATTGAAGAGGTTATTGTAACAGGGGCATTCGGCAATAATATAAAAACCGAACATTTGGAGATGCTTGGTATAATACCCGGGGCATGGCTAAATAAGGTTTCTTTCATAAAAGATGCTCCTTTGATGGGAGCTGAGCAGGCGCTTGTAAGCGGAGATGCCGTTAAGATTGCAGAGGATGTTCATGTCTCTACCCATTATGTTGCGCTTTCCGGCAACCCCGTCTTTGAAAAAACCTACTTTAAGGCAATGGATTTTAATAATAAAAACTTTTGGGAGGCATGATGAAACAAGACGGTAAAACTATAGAAGGCTCAACAAACTTAAAGGTCAAAAGGGCAATAATAAGCGTGAGTAATAAAAAAGGACTTATTGAATTCGCCGAAAAACTTAAAGCCTTGGGCGTTGAGATGCTCTCCACAGGAGGCACACAGAGGTTTCTTTCGAATGCGGGCATACCTGTTAAATCAATATCTCAGTACACGGAGTTTCCTGAGATACTAAACGGGAGAGTAAAGACCCTTCATCCAAAGGTACACGGGGGAATACTTGCAAGAAGGGGCAACAAAGACCACATGAAGAGTGTGGAAGATGCAGGGATAGAACTCGTTGACATGGTGGTTGTCAACCTCTATCCGTTTGAAGAGACGATTGCAAAGGGATGCACCCTCGAGGAGGCGGTAGAAGAGATAGATATAGGAGGGCCATCCATGATAAGGGCTGCCGCAAAGAACTTTAAAGACGTTGCTGTGATTACAGACCCGGTCGATTATAAAACTATAGGAAAGGAACTTGAGGAGCGTAACGGAGAACTTTCTCTAAACACCCGTTTTTTACTTGCAAAGAAGGTCTTTAGCACAACAGCTATGTACGATTATGCCATATGTCGTTATTTAAACTCGCTTTTTAAAGAAGCGGAAGAAAGCGCTTTCAATGAAAGGGTGCTCTTTGGATTTAAAAAGATACAGGATCTAAGATACGGCGAGAATCCTCACCAGAAGGCCGCTTTCTATAAGGATGACAGGGTAAAGAGGCCGTCTGTCTCCAATGCCCTGAAACTTCAGGGAAAAGAACTTTCCTTCAACAATATACTTGATCTTGATTCTGCATGGAGGCTTGCCAGCGAGTTTAAGGATCCATGTGTCGTAGTGCTTAAGCACAATAATCCATGCGGTGTCGCCATATCCGACTTAAGTCTTAAGGATGCCTGCATAAAAGCGCTTGCCTGTGATAGCGTTTCTGCCTTTGGCGGCATTATAGCCTCTAACCGCATGATTGACGGAGAAAGCGCTGAAGAGATGACAAAGATATTTCTTGAAGCTATTATGGCTCCCCAGTTTGATGACGATGCAAGGGCTGTCTTTGCAAAGAAAAAAAATCTCAGGCTTATGCAGACGCCTCTTTTTTCTGATATCAAGGGATATTCGGTTGCCGAATATGACATAAGAAAGGTAAGCGGAGGGGCGCTTGTGCAGACAAGAGATGATGTAATTGTAGATGAAAACCAGTTAAAACTGGTAACACAAACAAGACCTCAAGATAGAGAGATTGAGGATATGTTATTTGCATGGAAGGTATGTAAACACGTAAAGAGCAATGCCATAGTTTATGCAAAGGATGGGCGCACGCTTGGCATAGGCGCCGGCCAGATGAGCAGAGTAGACTCTGCAAGGATAGCGGCACTGAAGGCGCAGGATGCCGGTTTAGATCTAAAGGGCTCGGTCATGGCTTCGGACGCCTTCTTCCCGTTCAGGGACTCCATAGACACGGCTGCCAAGGCAGGGATAAAAGCGGTTATTCAACCGGGCGGTTCGATACGGGATGAAGAGGTGATAAAGGCAGCGAATGAATATGGCATGGCAATGGTCTTTACAGGGATAAGGCATTTCAGGCATTAAGGATTACTCTTGCCTGAGCCCTCTCATCATAAGCTGAATGACTGCGTCCTTAGGCGATTTTTCTCCGTAGAGTACATTGTAAACCTCTTTAGTTATGGGCATCTCTACCTTTAGTTTTTCTGAGAGTTCTCTGGCGGAGCGGGTTGTCTTTACGCCCTCTGCCACCATATTCATTTCCTTAAGTATCTTTTTGAGGGTGTGCCCCCTGCCAAGCATCATGCCTACATGGCGGTTTCTGCTTAAAGCGCCGGTGCAGGTAAGGACAAGGTCTCCAAGCCCTGAAAGACCGGAAAACGTCTCTGCCTTTGCGCCCATCTCTATCCCAAGACGTGTAATCTCCGCAAGCCCACGTGTTATAAGCGCCGCCCTGCTGTTGCCGCCAAGCCCAAGTCCGTCGGCAATCCCCGCAGCTATGGCAATAATGTTCTTCAGGGCGCCACCTAATTCAACCCCTGTAACGTCGCTATTTGTATAGACCCTGAAGTACTCTGTATTAAAGGTATTCTGGACCAGCTCTGCAATCGCCCTGTCTTCTGATGCCGCTGTCACGGCCGTCGGAAGCCTTGAGCAGACCTCCTTTGCAAAGCTTGGCCCTGAAAGGACTCCGATACCCTTAAATTTATCCAAAGGTAAAGATTTATAGATTATCTGACTTGGTGTAAGAAGCGAGCCCTCTTCAATGCCCTTTGTCGTGCTGAGGATCACCGGTTTTGAAAGGACGTCCTCAGCCGAAAGCATGACATTCCTTAAGCCGTAAGTGGGTATGGCTGTTATAAGAAGTTCTTTGCCTTGTACTGCTTCCTTTAATGAAGTTGTGGGTTTAATATGGCTTGAAAGCCTGATCCCAGGAAGATAGTCGGGATTTTCCAGTCTTTTTTTTATGTTTTCACATACATCAACCCTCCGTGCCCACAGGGTTACCTTCATACCTTTTGATGCAATATGATTGGCAAGGGTTGTGCCCCAGCTCCCCGCCCCCAATATACCTATTTTATTTATTGTCACTTTTCAGGCTATGATTAAAAAAGATTTATGGACAAACACTAAGTATCGGTTTCGCCGTCTTCTTTTTCTTCATTTTCTACAAAAAGGGCTACCCCCACAATTACCTCTCCTTCATCGAGGTTTATAACCTTTACGCCCTGGGTGCTTCTTCCCGTAACCGGAATGCCTTTTACAGGTATGTGTATTATCTTGCCGTTAAGGGTTATAAGCATGAGGTGATCGTCATCGCTCACCTGCACAATGCCTGCAACAGGGCCGTTTTTCTCTGTTATCTTAAGGTTGATAATTCCCTTGCCGCTTCTCCGCTGCGGCCGGTAGTTGTCTATCAGAGTCCTTTTGCCATAGCCTTTTTTCGTGACTGTAAGCAGTGTTCTGGTCTCCTCTATCATCTCCATACCTACAACTTCATCTCCTTTTGCAAGAGAGATGCCCCTCACTCCTCTGGAGACCCTCCCCATAGGCCTTGCCTGTTTTTCATTAAAACGTATTGACAGCCCATGCCTTGTTGCCAGAAATATCTCTTTTTCACCTGTAGTAAGACCTACGGATATAAGTTCGTCTCCCTCTTCAAGCGAGAGCGCAATAATGCCTCCCACCCTTGGATGACTGTACTCAATCAGGGGGCTCTTTTTTATCAAACCTTTTTTTGTTGCCATAACTACATATAGGTCGGGGCTAAAGTTTTTGACAGGAAGAACCGTTGTGATTTTCTCGTTTTTGCTCAGGTTGAGAAGATTTACAAGCGCCTTGCCTTTGGCAAGTCTGCCAGCCTCGGGTATCTCATACACCTTGAGCCAGTAAACCCTTCCATGGTCCGTAAAGAAGAGGAGATAGTCCTTTGTAGAAGGGATAAAGAGGTGTTTTACAAAGTCATCTTCCTTTATACCCATGCCTTTCTTGCCCTTGCCGCCTCTTTTCTGTATCCTGTAAAGACTCACGGCATTACGTTTTATATAGCCCGCATGACTTATAGTTACAACCACTTCTTCTTCGGCTATGGTGTCCTCGAAGCTTATATCCGTTTCTTTTTCGATTATCTCGGTACGTCTTTCCTCATCGTAGATATCCTTAATACTTTTAAGTTCATCAACTATTATGTCAAGCAGCAATCTCTCATTGGCAAGTATCTTTTCAAGCTCTGCAATGCGTTTTTTAAGCGCCTTATACTCATCAAGTATCTTGTCTCTTTCAAGGGCAGTAAGTCTTTGAAGTTTCATATCCAGTATCGCCTGAGCCTGGATCTCAGAGAGTTTGAAACTCTTTATTAATCCTTCTTTTGCCTTCTGAGGAGAAGAGGATGCCTTTATAAGGGCGATGACTTTATCGAGGTTATCAAGCGCTATCTTGAGGCCTTCCAATATATGGAGTCTGTTCTTTGCCTTGTTGAGTTCAAAAACACACCTTCTTGTAACGACCTCTCGTCTGAAATCTATGAACTCATGAAGATAATCCTTAAGGGTCAGCGTCTTAGGCTGTCCATTGACTATGGACAGCATGATTATCCCAAAGGAACTCTGGAGTTGTGTGTGTTTAAAAAGATAGTTTAGGAGAGGTTTAGGCGCCACATCCCGCTTTAACTCTATCACTATGCGCATACCATCACGATCCGATTCGTCCCTTATATCAAAGATGCCCTCAACCTTCTTTTCTTTTACAAGGTCGGCTATTCTCTCGATCAGTTTTGCCTTGTTTACCATATAAGGGATTTCTGTAATAATTATGCTCTGTTTTTCCGTTTTGGGATGTGTTTCAATGCTCGCCCTCGCCCTTGTCTGTATTATCCCTCTGCCGCTTTTGTACGCCTCTATAATGCCTTCATTGCCGTATATAAAACCCCCTGTTGGAAAATCCGGACCCGGCACAAAGGCCATAAGCTCATCGATGGTTGCATCTTTATTATTTATTAGATGAATAGTGGCATCTACCACCTCTGACATATTATGGGGGGGGATATTTGTGGCCATTCCCACGGCAATACCGGAAGAGCCGTTTATAAGAAGATGCGGAAATTTGGCCGGCAGTACAACCGGTTCGTTTAACGAGCCGTCATAGTTGGGTATAAAATCCACCGTTTCTTTGTCAATATCTTCAAGAAGATAGTTGGCTAATTTGGCAAGACGCACCTCTGTGTATCTCATTGCAGCAGCGGAATCGCCATCTATAGAGCCAAAGTTGCCCTGGCCATCAACAAGCGGATACCTTAGAGAGAAGTCCTGCACCATTCTTACTATGGTATCGTAAACAGCAGAGTCCCCGTGAGGATGATATTTACCGATTACATCACCGACAATCCTTGCGGATTTTTTAAATGATTTGTTCCAGCCTACCCCCAGTTCACTCATCGCATAGAGTACCCTGCGGTGTACGGGTTTCAAGCCGTCCCTTACATCAGGCAGCGCCCTGCCGATGATGACGCTCATGGCATAGTCCATATAGGATCGCTTCATTTCATCTTCTATATAAACAGGAATCTTCTTCGCACCATTCATTTAAACCTTACCTCCTATGCCACATAATTCCATTTATAATACTGCCTCAACCTGAAACTGTCAATCCTGAAGTGTGCCCCAAATCCCGCTATATCGGGATTTGGGTAACCTTTGCACTTTAACCTTTTACTTGTTATAATAGAGACTCTTGGGGAGGACAGTCTTTATGCTCACTGTAAGATTCTTTGCAATGTTAAAAAGCATGGTTGGTAAAGAAACAATACAACTTCCTTGTAAAGGAGACATGACCGTTAGTG
>JALXFI010000084.1 GCA_027069035.1 bacterium | reverse complement strand
AGCCGGTTCCCATTCGATCATATCAAGGACCGGTTATACGGGTGAAGACGGTTTTGAGATATACTCTCCTGTCAAAGATGCGGAAGCTATCTGGAAAAAACTCCTGGACGGAGGGGCGATCCCCTGCGGTCTCGGCGCAAGAGACACTTTGAGGCTTGAGATGGATTACTGTCTATATGGTCATGAACTCTCCGAATCTATCTCACCTATTGAAGCAGGCCTCGGATGGGCGGTAAAGATAAATAAACCCGATTTCATCGGAAGGGAAGAACTTCAAAAAAAGATTTCGAATGGTCTTAACAAAAGGCTTGTCGGTATTGAAATGGAAGAATCAGGGATAGCAAGACAGGGTTGTTCAATACTCTCTGACGATACAAGGGTTGGAGAGGTCACTAGCGGCACCTTTTCACCAAGTCTTAAAAAGGCAATTGCTTTGGCCTATGTATCAAAAGAGGTTGCATCAATAGGACATAGGTTTTATGTCGAGCTAAGAGGCCGGACAAAAAAAGCGGTTGTAGTGCCGACGCCTTTTTACAAACCGGCTAAGGAGAAATCAAATGTTTGCATTAAGCTGTAATAGAGCTTAAACTATTTTTTTGGAGGTATGAGATGGAATTTCCCAAAGATTTAAAGTATACGAGAGAACATGAATGGGTTTTTACGGAAGACGGTGTGGCAACAGTGGGTATCACTGATTTTGCTCAGGATTCCCTTGGAGATATAGTCTTTTTAGAACTTCCCGAAGAGGATGCCGAGATAAAACAAAGTGATATCTTTGGTGTAGTAGAGTCGGTAAAAGCCGTCTCGGACATATATGCCCCCGTAAGCGGAAAAATTCATGAAGTAAACAAGGACCTTGCAGACCAGCCGGAAGTAATAAACGAAGACCCCTATGAAGAGGGTTGGCTGATAAAGGTTAAAATGTCACATGAAGAAGAATTAAATGACCTTCTCTCAGCAGAGGAATATGAAGTCTTTATCAGGGAGGAAGCCTGAAACCGGCAATGTCATACATTCCTCATACCGAAAAAGACATTCATGACATGCTCTCTCAAATAGGATTTTCTTCTGTAAAAGAACTTTTCAGCGATATACCAAAAGGGCTGCTTCTTAAAGAATCTCTAAACTTACCCACCGGCATCTCCGAGCAGGAAGTATTAGGAAAACTTAAAAGTTTAAGTAAAAAAAACCGTTCAGGAGACATCTCTTTTCTGGGGGGCGGGGTTTATAGGCATTATATACCAAGTCCTGTAAATCATATCATCTCTCGTTCGGAGTTTTATTCCGCCTATACACCATATCAGCCTGAAATAAGCCAGGGTACACTTCAGGCCATGTTTGAATTTCAAAGCCTCATATGTCAGTTAACAGGAATGGATATCTCCAATGCATCGATGTATGACGGCGCTTCCGCAACTGCAGAGGCCGTGCTTATGGCAAAAAGGATTACAAAAAAAACCGGCGTTGCTCTCTCCCATGCCCTTCATCCTGAATACAGGGATGTTATAAAGACCTACCTTTCTGTGGACGGTAATAATATTGCCAAGATACCCTACTGTACCAAGACCGGCAGGACACTTCCTGAAAAAGTTGAAACCATTATCAATAAAGATACGTCCTGTGTGGTATTACAGCAGCCAAATTTTTTTGGGTGTATAGAAGAAGATATTAAAGCAATTGCCGAACTTGTACACAACAAAGGGGCGCTCCTTATCGTCTCCATCACCGAACCGCTCTCATTGGGACTTTTAAAACCGCCCGGAGAACTTGGAGCGGATATTGTAACAGGGGAAGGACAGTCCTTCGGCCTGCCGGTTTCTTTCGGAGGCCCTTACCTCGGTTTTTTTGCCGTTAAAGAGAAGTATCTTCGTCAAATGCCTGGCAGAATAGTAGGAGAGACCGTTGATAATAAAGGTGAAAGGGCATATGTGCTTACCATCGCCACAAGGGAACAACACATAAGAAGGGGAAAGGCCACCTCAAACATATGCAGCAATGAAGGGCTCTGCGCATTTGCCGCAACTGTATATCTGTGCCTTCTTGGCAAGAAGGGTTTTAAGGAGCTTGCCCTTCTAAACCTACATAAGGCGGAATATGCTAAAAGAGAACTCTCCAAGATCCCCGGTATAAAAATCCGTTTTTTATCCCCTATCTTTAATGAGTTTGTTATCGATACCGGCGGAAAATCTAAAAAGACCGTACAATACAGTGATGGCAAAGCGCTGTATCAGGGCATACCTCTTGGCGGTTTCTACAGAGAACTAAAAAATTCGCTGCTCATAAGTGTTACGGAACTAAACAGCAAAGAAGAGATCGACATCCTTGCAAATACGTTTAAAAAATCATGAGTAAAAAAGACAGAAAAAACCTTTCAAAAAAGGAACCCCTAATATTTGAGCGAAGTGTAAAAGGCAGAGAAGGCATCATGCCTCCCGCTGCGGACATCCCTCAAGTCAAGGTAGAAGAAGTCCTCTCGAGTGATATCTTAAGAGATGACATAGAAGGGTTTCCGGAGGTAAGTGAGGCAGATGTTGTAAGGCACTTTACACGTCTTTCTCAGCTTAACTTCGGGATAGACACAGGCGCATATCCGCTTGGTTCCTGCACAATGAAATACAATCCCAAGATAAATGAGGATGTCGCAAGGCTTGCAGGGTTTACAGACCTTCATCCCTATCAGCCGGAGGAAACCGTTCAGGGCGCTC
>JALXFI010000083.1 GCA_027069035.1 bacterium | reverse complement strand
CTACTTACATGTCCTTTCAATATCTCTACCTCGTTCTCCACACATATCTGCCTTATTATATCTCTCAAACGTATGGCCACTTCTCCTAATAACAAAGGCTTCCTATACTTCGTTACCCATACAAAGTGTAACTTTATATCAAATCGACTATGGGACGTAGTTCGATAATGTTCCATAGTCAAATTATACTGAAGTCTTCGCCTTAAGGCGAGGGATTTTAGATCCCATTATGGGACATTAAATGCGAAAGCAATAGTAAGGGCAGCCGTCCAGGAAAAATCATTTATCCCGCAGCCCTTCTTTTTTACAGGATCAAAATATTCATAGAATCCATATCTACTTATCAGGTTTAACATGGATTCTTTAACCTTTTCGGCATTGTTTGTATAGTTATATCTTTTCAGCCCTTTATAGATAATCCAGTTTATATTTGTCCACACAGGCCCCTTCCAGTAGTTATCGGAAATAAAATCATCCTCACACCTGATAGAGCTTGGAACTGCAAAATTTGCATCATCAAGCGGACACTGACAGACCCCATTTATGTAGCCATATATCTTCTCTGCCTGTCCATGATCAGGGATACCTGCAAAGAGTGGGGTAAAACTCGATGAAGTGGGTTTCTTTATTAATGAACGTGAATTCAGGTCATAATTCAAATATAAACCTGACTTTTCATCCCAGAGCATCTTCTGTATACTCTTCTTAGTAGTATCAAGCCGCTCTTCTACACATCTGACATCATCTTTTAAAAACCTCCCCATCTCGATAAGACATTCACCTGCTCTGCAAAGGATTGTATTGAAAAGGATATCACATACCAGAAAAGGCGATTCTTTCACAATAAGACGCTGTTCATAGTCAAGGCTTTTAAATAACTCAATCAAGTATATGTATCTATTGTAGTTCAGATCATCCGGCCTTTCCTCAGTAGAAACTATTTCCGTATCTTTTCTCTTATATCCCGGCAGATTGTTCAGGTCCTGTTTGTTAATCCGACTTAAAGGCAAATCCCATGCAAGTGAGTTATCCATACCGGATTCCCATGGATGAACAATAGCAATAAGACCATTTTTTAAAGGGTTCCTCTCCTCATAAAGAAATCTGTGGAACTTCATAAGCCCCGGGAATACCTCCTTTAAAAAGTCTTTGGCCTTATCACTATCCCTTGCATTCTTCCAGTAACAGTAAGCGCCTATGGTTATCATCGGAGGCTGGGTTATACCTGAACTCATTGAATTTAAAGAAATATATCTTTGAGGTATATTCCAGAAAGAAACCTCCGGGAAATAATTTTCAAAGAGACTATTGTATCGAATATGGGGTATCATTCCATCAAACCATTGTCCCTTTAAAAGGGATGTAATCTCCCTCATTGCTCTCTCCTCATCAAAATATGAATAGCCTATAGCAATAAAACCTGAGTCCCAGCTCCACTGATGAGGGTAGAGTTTTATAGAAGGAGAGGTATATCCCTGCAGCCAGTTCTTATCCAAAACCTCCTTTGCGTTATTTATCAACAGAATTGTATCCATGTCTCTAATCTTTAACATCTGCTCCATTTTTTTCTCTACCCTTCCTGAGGTTCAACACATACTTTCTTGCTGCAATCGCCGCCTTTGCACCTTCGCCGGACGCTATGATTATCCTCTTCCCAAAGGCATTTGTGACATCGCCTGCAGCAAAAATCCCTGGACAAGAGGTAGAGCAGTCTGAATTGATAACTATCTCTCCCCTACTATTCAATTCAACAAGGTCAGAGACTAAAGATGAATTGGGCTGAAACCCTATGGCAATGAAGATACCCTTTACCGGGATATCAATCCTTCTATTCACTGCCTTTTTCCTTATAACGATACTATTAAGCGTCTTCCCCCCTGTAAATTCAAGCACCTTATGACCCTCATACCTTTTAAGGTTTTTAAACCTGCTAACCCGCTCTATCACCACAGGGTCGGCGGCAAGCGCCGAGTTTGATATAAGATGGATATCCTTTGCAACGGTATGAAGATTCTCGACGATTTGTAATGCAGAGTTTCCACCTCCAACCACTGCAACATCCTCCCCCTGAACAAAGGAGATGTCCTGAATGTTTCCATAAAAGATACCTCTTCTCTGAAATTCTTCCTCACCAGGCACATTCAGTTTTCTCCTCGTCATACCTGTTGCGACAATCAAAGTCTTTGTAAAAATCTCCTTAAATTCCGAGGTTATAATATTAAATCCACCTTCAACGGTTTCAATCTTTTCTATTTCACTCATCAGGTGGTCTAAATAACAGGAATGGATCAACTGATATTTGAACTTCTCTATAAGCTCGGGCCCTGTTATGAAATTATAACCCATATAATTCTCTATCTTCGTGCTGTCAATAGCCTGGCCTCCAAGGTCCTTGGTTATAAGAAAGGCATCCATCCTGAGTGTTGCCGCATATACTCCGGATGTAAGACCCGCCGGTCCGCCTCCAATGATTATGAGGTCATAAGATGTGCGGTTAAGTTTACCGCTCTTTTTCTTAAGTTTTATCAGAAACTTATCCTTACAACCTTCGGAACAGAAATAGTGTATCTCACCGTCACATTCTAATGTGAGGGCTTCATCTTCATTGACATCCATTCTGCACACAGGGTCTTTTTTCATAACAAAACATCTCCTTCTGTCTTAAATTCACCCCTCCGATGTCCTCTATGCCTCTATATCATATCTACTCCACTACCAGCCTTCCCCTATACATCCCCATCTGGCATGTAAATTCATATTCCCCGGGTTTGTCAGGGGTAAATTCTATGGGAACCTTATCTCCCTCAGGAAGGAGGCTCGATTTATCAAAGTCCTTGAATACTACACGCTCCGAGCATGGAGAAGACTCCAGACGTTTAAATATCAGCCTGACCGGGCTGCCCGCCTTAACCACGATCACATCAGGGGTATATCCTCCCTTAACTGTAACAAGCGCCTCCTGAACACCTCCGGCAAGTCCAATCCTTTCTCCTTCCTTCTTTGAAAACCAGAAATACCATGCAACATAGAAGATAAGTACAAACCCTATTATATCTACCAATATCTTTGTTATCATAATTCCACCTCCCTTGGTCTCCACCCCCTTAGACGGTTTGCATTGGTAACCACCGTAACGGAGCTGAACGCCATGGATGCACCGGCAATAATTGGTGAAAGAAGAATACCGAAAACAGGAAAAAGAATACCTGCCGCTACAGGTATGCCAAGACCGTTATAGATGAATGCCCCAAATAGGTTCTGTTTTATATTCCTCATGGTAGCCCTTGAGAGCTCTATGGCGGTGGCAACCTTTTTAAGGCTTCCACGAACAAGCGTAATATCCGATGCTTCTATTGCCACATCTGTTCCGGTGCCTATAGCCATGCCTATATCTGCCTGCGCAAGTGCAGGGGCATCGTTTATCCCGTCACCTACCATTGCCACTTTTTTGCCCTCCAACTGGAGGAGTTTTATCTGATTGGCCTTGTCCTCAGGCAGGACATCCGCCATAACCCTGTCTACCCCTACCTCACCGGCTATTGCCTTTGCAGTGCGCTCATTATCACCGGTAATCATAACTACTTCCAATCCTAACTTTTTAAGGCTTCTTATTGCCTCTCTTGAATCCTCTTTTACCGTGTCTGCTACGGCAATAATCCCTGCCATCTTACCGTCAAGCGCAATGTACATAGGGGTCTTACCTCCATCGGCAAGCCTTCTTGCCTCTTTATCCATCCCCTTTAATGCAACCTTTTTATCCTTCATAAGTTTCAGATTTCCAAGAAGCACCTTATATTTTTCCACCTTTGCCTCTACGCCGTGTCCCGGGATAGCATTAAAATTCTTTGGCTCCGACAGAGTCAGCCCCTTGTTTTTTGCCCCTTCAACGATCGCCTCGCCAAGCGGATGCTCTGAGCCCCTTTCAACAGACGCTGCGCTGCTTAGAAGCTCATCCTCTGAAACACCTTCGGCAACTATAACATCCGTAAGCGAAGGTTTGCCCAGAGTTATAGTCCCTGTCTTATCAAGAACTATCGAGTCAAGTTTGTGCGCCGTCTCAAGCGCATCTCCGCTCTTTATAAGTATGCCGTTCTCCGCCCCTTTCCCCACCCCGACCATCAGACTTGTTGGGGTTGCAAGCCCCAGGGCGCATGGACAGGCTATAATCAAAACGGTCACAAATACCACAAGGGCATAGATAAACTGAGGGGCAGGCCCGAAGGTAAACCAGACCATGAATGAAAGTATGGCAGTGATTATTACAGCAGGGACAAAATAGCCCGCCACCTGATCCACCACACGCTGAATCGGCGCCTTTGAGCCCTGTGCGTCCTGCACCATACGGATAATCTGAGAAAGCATTGTATCCTTGCCAACCTTCGAAGCCCTGAACTTGAAGGCACCGGTCTTGTTGATAGTTGCGCCTATCACATCATCTCCTACTGCCTTCTCCACAGGGATTGACTCCCCTGTAACCATCGACTCATCTACAGCCGATGTGCCCTCTATAATCTCTCCGTCCACAGGTATCTTCTCACCAGGTCTTACAATCACTATATCCCCTGCAAGCACCTCCTCCACAGGGATATCCGCCTCCCTGCCATCCCTTACAACCCTTGCTGTTTTTGCCTGAAGACCCATAAGTTTTTTTATAGCCTCATTGGTCCTGCCGCGAGCTTTAAGCTCAAGCGCCATCCCGAGCACCACAAGCGCTGTTACTATAGCGGTAACATCGTAAAACACATCGGCCAGCTCTGCCCTTGGAAATATGCCCGGAAAGAGGACTGCAACCGTAGAGTATATCCACGCAGCAGAGATACCTATGGCTATAAGTGTATGCATATCCGCAGAGCGGTGTTTAAAGGCATTCCATGCCCCGACAAAGAACTGATTTCCAGCCCACAACAGAACAGGAATGGTTGCAATTCCCATAATTGCCCAGACAAGACGGAGAGCAAAACTGCCTTTTGGAAGAAGCCCGCCAAGTCCTATATAATCAGGATAGGAAAGGAGCATGACCGGAACGCCAACAAAGATACTGAACCAGAACTTCTTCATAAGGGTCTGATACTCCGCCGAGCGCGCCGCCTCTTCTTTATCTTCAGACTCCTCCCCGGGGGCATTCCCTGTCTCATACCCTGCAGACTCAATTGCATTCTCTATATTCTTTATCTCTGTAAGTTTTGGAAGGTATTCCACCATTACGGATTCCGATGCAGGATTGACTGAAGCAGAGACCACTCCGGGTGTCGCCTTGAGGGCATCCTCTATCTTTGTCACACAGGAGGCACAACGGATATCCTTTATCCCAATAACAGTTTTAGAGACCCCTACCTCAAATCCCTCTTTTTGTATAACCTTTAGAATCTTTACAACACCTGTCTCTCCTGGATTAAAATGGACAACCGCCTCACCCTTACTATAGTTTACAACAGCCTTTTTAACCCCTTTTAGACCTTTAAGCTCCTTTTCAATCCGCTCAGCGCAGTGGTTGCATGTCATCCCTGCAACCGGCAGTGTTACTGAATCAACCTTTTCATTCCTGGCCATCCTCTCCCTCCTTTCTCTAACTTATTGCTCATTTCTAAATTCTCATCCCATACCATAAAGAACATCCATCAATCAAATTGAAAAATTCTGCCTACAGCAAAAAACCTGCCTACTTTTTACGAAACATCAGATCAGCTATATAGCTTACAGCCTGCCAATCACATCCTGAAGTTTTGATTTTACCTTTTCCGCTATCTCCCCCAATTGATCATTATTAACAGCCTGCATGGATGCCTCAGGGTCTATTGCCGCAACCTCTATGCCTCCATCAGAGAGTTCATGCACTATGACATTGCATGGAAGCATCAGCCCAATCCTTTTCTCTGAGAGCAGAGCCTGATATGCAAAAGGCGGATTACATGCGCCAAGGATTAGATAGCGGCTAAAATCTACATCTAATTTTTTTTTCAGTGTTTCTTTAACATCAATCTGAGTTAAAATTCCAAAACCCTCTTTCTTCAGCTCTTCCGTCACCTTTGTCACCGCTTCATCAAATGTTGTATCTAATACCTTACTGAAATAGTAACTCATATAAAACCTCCTTTCTTTACCAATTCGGCTTTTATCTTTTTGCCCTTTTAACTCGGTTTTTAATATATTTTTCCGGAGTCTTTTCAAATTCCTTCTGACATAAAGGACAACAGATGTAATACCTCTCACCCTCATATTCAATAGTAATGTGCGCCTTATTACGATTCATTTTCTTCCCGCATACAGGGTCTTTATCCATAATCCATCTCCTCCTTAATAAGTTCCAATTGCATTTCTATCACAAAATAGTTTTGGCACTTATGCCACCTCCTTCCACACCTTTGTGAGAAAAAGGTTGTAGAGAGGAGCAAATACCAGGCCAAAATAGATGCCGTAAAAGAAGGTCTCTATCAAACCAAGGAAAAAACTTCCCCAACTTATCCATACAAAACCGGGCAGGAGTTTCATCCACGTCTGGTACATCTGCTGAGAAAAGATAATATCATATACTACGCATAAGACGTACGTAATAGCAAGAAATGTTCCTGTAGCAAAGCCAAGCACTTTCCAGTCTAAACGCATTGCCTTCACCCCCTTAAAAATTTCGATATTGATGGGCCATAACAGCGTCCACCATGATTCTAAGAGGAACCCTTAGCAGACGACATATATGCTTTCGGCTCCTTGTCGAACTTTTCCATACAATTTGATGAGCAAAAATAAAAGGTCTGTCCCATATGCTCCCTACTCCCGGCTGCGACAGTTGCATCAACCTCCATACCACATACAGGGTCTTTCGTTTTGCCGGCTTCAGATCCTTCATGAGAATGTCCTCCATGACCGCCGCATCCACCCTTACGCATCATGAAGTAAAAGAATGCCCCAATAATAACAAACCATAAAAGGCTACTCAATGCCCCTCTGTCCATGATCTTCACCTCCTTTTTTAATTTCGGTTATTATTAAAAGCGAGTTTCATACTCCTATTCCATCCAAGAAAGAATCTGGGCACTCTATCCATATAAACCCTGTATTCATCTCCAAACCTCTCAATCATATCCCTCTCCTCTTTCCCTGCAAGCCTGTAGTACGCAAAAACAATCACAGGGAATAATACAAGGGTCGGTATAGTCGGCCAGTGGATCAACTGTCCTAAAAGCGCAAGATAAATGCCCGCATACTGAGGATGTCTTCTGAATTTATATACACCATCCGTAACAAGTCTATCATATTTTTGCGCTTTGTAAACCTCTCTCCATCCTTTGATAATCAACGAGACACCCCAGAAAACAAACGTGTAGCCAACAAGCATCTCGACAATAGCCATCCCCTCACCCCAACCAAATACAGATGCCCACAGATGACCGTTAACATGCAACCAGGGAATATCGAAACCTAAAAATGATGTAAGGAGATAGACCGTAAGCGGAAAACCATACATTTCCGCATAAAGCGCTATAATAAATGCCTGAATTATGCCGGCATTTCTCCATTCTTTAAAGCTTTTAGGCGCTATAAATCTATATAGCACCCATGATGCCAGAACAACCATAATTAATGTGATTACCCACATCCCTCCTAATACAGGTTGACCATGCTCCATTTAGACACCCCCTCTCTTTTTAGCGGACTTATACCAGATACATGTATAGGGTATATATGTTATTGTATACTAATCCTCTCGAATGTCAAGTATAATATGAAACCCAAAAACAGAGATAGGTTTTTGGGTAAATTGGCAAGACGCTTTAAATGCAAGGCCGCAGGCGATTTTTCTTTTGAGGCGTACATAACCGGTACGGTGAGAAAGAAAAT
>JALXFI010000082.1 GCA_027069035.1 bacterium | reverse complement strand
GAGGTATATACATCTGCCCGAGCGGGTTTACCTCAAATCCACTTACATAAGATTTAACAGCCTGCTCATATGTATAGAAGAGAACAGGTATGACAGGGGCGTCATTGAGGACCATTTTTTCAACCTTTCTGTATATCTTTGCCCTGTTAAGCACATCCATCTCTCTTCTGCCCTGTTTTAGCAGTCTATCCACAAGCGGGTTATTGTAATTAGAATAGTTGTAAACACCGCTTGAGTCAAACAGAAAACCGTAGAGCGCTTCCGGATCAGGAAAATCAAGGTAAAAGGCGAATCTGAACATCGCCGCTTTGCCAGACTTAAACCTTTTTTCAAAAAGAGGCCACGGGGCGTATCTGACCTTTATTTTGACGCCTATCCAACTTAAATTCTCCTCTACTATTTCAAGCTCTCTTTTTGCGGCCGAACTTAAAGATGCCGTCCAGAATTCTATTACAGGAAGCCCTTTCCCGTCAGGGAAACCCGCCTCTTTAAGCAATTCTCTTGAAATATCAGGATTGTAGGGATAGCCCTTAACAGAGGGATCGTAACCTATAATCCCCGGGGGCGTAATGCCGCCTGCCACAATAAATCTGTTATTAACGGCTTCTTTTACAATCCTGTCCTTATCTATAGTATAAGCTATTGCCTGCCTTATTCTCTTATCTTTAAAAGGATAGATATTAGTATTAAATATATAAAAGTGTATCTTGGTTATTGGACGACTGACTATCTTAAAGTCCTCTTTGCTGCTTCTACCCTGTCTCTCCTCCCACGGTATAACAGAGTTTTCAAGTCTGCCCTCAAGAAAATCATGCATCATCCTCTTATCATCCGGCCCCCTGTAAACACTGAAGGTAAGCGTATCTATCGATGGTTTTCCCCCGTAATAATCATGGTTTGCTTTAAGCATAAGCTTGCTGCCCTCCCATTTTACAAATTTAAACGGCCCTGTGCCTACAGGATGTCTTCCAAAACCGTCCTTTTCCGCTTCTTCTTTTGGCACGACTGAACTGTTTATTGTGGCAAGTATGCTCAATGTGGGGGCAAAGGGTTCAAGCAGTATTATCTTTAAGGTATAATCGTCCTGAGCATAAAGACCTTTTATATGGCCAGCTCTGCCTTCCATAAATTCTTTTATGCCTTCAAGCCTCAGCATCTTTACAGGGAGAGAAGAGGACGGAGACACGGCAGACCTTATAAGTCTCTCCAGGGAATAAACAAAGTCCTGAGCCTTAAGCTCCCTTCCATTGTGGAATCTCACCCCTTTTCTTAAATGGAATGTATAGGTTTTGCCGTCTCTGGATATCTTCCAGTCTTTAGCAAGGGCCGGAACGATGTTAAGGTCATTATCAAAGCTTACGAGCCCCTCAAATAGTTGATTTATTACAACCTTTGAAGATATGCTGTGTGTATAGGCAGGGTCGAGGGTGTCAACCTCATACCTTAAGGGAAAGCTATAACTGTTATCTCCTTTAAGGGTTTGTCTTACAACCCTGTTATTCGTTTGATCTTTACAGGATGAAAAGAGAACAAGAAATGCAAGGAAAAGCCCAACTATCTTAATCCCCCTTATCATAGATGTATGATACGAGATTTAAGATAGATGTGTCAAAACTAATAAAACACCCAAATCCCGCGATAGCGGGATTTGAAATTGGCAATACATCTTTAACTGCTGTGTTTTAGGCGATTTTCTTTCTCACCGTACCGGTTATGTACGTCTCAAAAGAAAAATCCATTTAAGGCGTCTTGCCAATTTACCCAAAAACCTATCTCTGTTTTTGGGAAACAAAAGAGGGGCTCTTTGCCCCCCTTGTGTTTTTGAACCGATATGCTTTTAAATCCTTTTTAGAACCCACCGCCAGCAGTACCGCCCATTCCTTCCACCTCCTTTCCTGATATTGCATTGATACAGTTAAATGGTTTAACTATATATTAAGCAATGGCTGTACCAGGAAAGAGCGGCGATGGAAGACTATCTATCTTTGTTGTAATGGATTGATTTTAAAGGCAATTATTTGACAGAAAGGTTTTTTGTCGCTAACAGTGCTGGATAGAAAAAGTGCAGATAAAATTATGAATGTAGTTAAAAGACTTTAAACTGTAAAAGGAGACATATGTAACGAAAATTGTGCAACTGCACATAAAAATGTGCACTACAACGTTATCTTGATACCCAAATCCCGCTATCGCGGGATTTGGGTTGTATGTTCATCAAAATCGATATCGAGTTCTCTTAATTTCGTGATAAGCGTATTGCGGTGTATTTTGAGAAGTTGAGCGGTTTTTGTCTGATTCCAATCAGTTTTTTTAAGACATTTGAGGATAAGCTTCCTTTCAAACATGCGACATGCATCCCTAAGACCTGATTCTTTAATTGAGGTTTCATTATCCGTTGTAAAGACCTCGACAGGTATCTCCTTCAAAGTTACCTGTTCGTTGTCTCTTCCAAGGACAACCATCCTCTCAATGATATTCTCAAGCTCTCTGACATTGCCCGGCCAATTATAGTTTGTTAAGACTTCAAGCGCATCAGTTGAAAAACCTTTGATCTTTTTATGAAAGGCTTTGTTGAAGTTTTTAAGAAAATAATCTATAAGATATGGAATGTCGTTTCTCCTTTCCCTTAAGGGCGGAATATTGATAGGAACTACATTTAGTCTGTAATACAGATCATTCCTGAACCTCTTTTTTGCTACTTCTTCTTTTAGTTCTGTATTAGTCGCG
>JALXFI010000081.1 GCA_027069035.1 bacterium | reverse complement strand
TTATCCACTCGAAATGAATATTCGCAGGTCGTCCTCTTAATATGACCAAACTGAAACTTTCTTGACATCCTTATCCAGAGTTCCCAGTCTTCATGAGTCTTAATGCCCTCGTCAAAAAAAGGCTCTTCCAAACATGATTTCTCATGCATAATAGAAAGCACCGGTATGAAATTGGAAATCAAAATATCATCAGAGCTAAAGTCTCTTGAAAAGGGTTGATCCTTTTTTACATCAATATAGTACTCCCCTTGTTTTGTCTGTATAGCTCTGTATGCATCCGTGTATGCCACCTTATAATTGCTGTTCTCCAGAAATCCAACCAATGTCTCCAAGTGATCAGGATAAAATATATCGTCATCATCCAGATATGCGATATACTTGCCTTCGGCTGCTTTTATTCCAGCGTTTCTGGTTGCCGCAAGCCCCTTATTGTATTCGTTTACTATATATTTAATCCTTTCATCTTTGAACGAGCTTATAATGTCATGAACATCATCTCCATTATCGTTGACCACAAGTATCTCAAAATTATTATATGTTTGATCCAGCACACTCTTTATAGCCCTCGACAGCATAGACGGACGATTATAGGTTGGAAGAATAACAGAAACAAGAGGGCTTTCTTCCTTGGATATACCACTACTGTCAGCTCCGGATAAGCTTGAATACGCCTCCTTGTTCCCCAATATCTCTTTTGACCTTATTATGTCCTCTTCTTTATATACCTCCATGTTGTTCAGGATAATCTTTGCCTTCAAAATAACAAAATCGGACTCTGCAAGGGTTTGAAAAACTCCAACTCCTTGCCGCCTATACCTAAACAAAGGTTTAGGTATGTGCATACCGTAGTATCCCTTTGCACCTGCGGCAATCCAGAAATCCCAATCCTCACAAGTCTTAAGATTTGTTCTGTACCCCCCTACATCCTGCCAGACCTCCTTTTTATAAAGAGCACAGTAGGACAGATGGTTAGCATATCTTAACAAAGAAAAGTTATACGGTATTGTATGAACAACTTGTGATACATCTCCAAAATCCTCTCTATCCGTATACACGATAGAGACAGACGGCTTATCCTCAATAAGATTAATGCACTCCTCAAGCATTGTGTGAGCTATAGCATCGTCTGCGTCCAATGGCAGTATGTAAGAGCCCTTTGAATGTTTTATTCCATTGTTTCTTGCTATTGCAGGCTTGCCGGATTTTTTTTGATTTATAAGGCAAATCCTTTCCTCCGGGTGATCATCTATCAATCGTTGCGCAACATCCTTTGTGTTATCCGTACTGCCGTCATTTACTATAATAATCTCAAAATCCCTGTAGCTCTGTTCAAGAACACTCTCTACAGCCTCTGAGAGATAGTGCGCATAGTTATAGCATGGAATTATTACCGATATCTTCGGCGGCATTTCAATACCCATCACTTACTCCGGGGAAAACATTCAGTTTCCCATCGTCTTCCATCACGTGCAATGCTTCAAAAAGTCTTAAAGCCCTATCCACTACCTGATCCATGTTCAAGTATTTATACTCTGCAAGCCTTCCAATAAAGTGTACATCCTTAAGCCTCTCGGCCTTTCTTCTGTATCTTTCATAAATAGTTCTGGATTTAGCAGCAGGAACAGGATAATAGGGTTCTCCTTCATCAGATGGATACTCTCTTATAATAGTGGTTTTATGATGTTTTTGTCCCGTAATATGTTTGCTCTCCACAACGCGAGTAAAATCATAATCATAAGGATAATTTACCTGAGAAACCGGCTGATAAAACTCTACATCAAGCGTCTCGTGTTCAAACCTTAAAGACCTGTAAGGCAATCTTCCATATATGTAGTCGAAATATTCATCAATTGGTCCTGTATAGATATGCTTTTTACATCTTATATCATCCTTTATCTCTTTATAGTTGGTTTTCAACATTATATGAACATTAGGATGTTTAAGCATATTCTCAAACATTTTGTGATAGCCATATTTGGGCATTGCCTGATACTTATCTGTAAAGTACCTATCGTCTCTGTTCGTTCTCACAGGTATTCTTTCACAGACAGAAACATCCAATTCTTTTGGTTCTACACCCCACTGCTTTAGCGTATAGGCTTTATAAATCTTTTCAAAAAGCTCTCGACCTATTTTAGAAACTATTGCTTCCTCAGAGTTTTTTATCTCATCAACCCTTACCATATTTATTTTAAAAAACTTTTTCAGCTCATTTGACGAAAAATCATACCCATACAACTCATTTACCGTATCAAGATTTATAGGTATTGGTAAAAGTTTTCCATCTACCATAGCCTTTACCCTGTAATAGACATAATGCCAATCCGTAAAGTTTGACAGATAATCAAATACATGTTTAAGATTGGTCCTAAAATAGTGCGGCCCGTACTTATGAATCAATACTCCCGCACTATTATAATAATCATAACAATTACCTCCAATATGCTCTCTCTTGTCAATAACGATCACTTTCTTATTTAGCTGAGAAGCGAGTCTTTCAGCCAGAACACATCCAGCAATTCCAGCGCCTGTAATAAGATAATCAAACTTCATTGGCAATAAATTACTCTACCTAAACCAGCAAAATACCGAATCAGGAGCACACGGCTTACAATAACCCAAACTTCACATGTATATGGGTTATGCAATATTGCTGCCAATATATTCAGCCCAATTAAATCGGCAAAACACATCAAAAATATCTTTTAGTATTAATTACTTATCAATTGCCATGTA
>JALXFI010000080.1 GCA_027069035.1 bacterium | reverse complement strand
GCACGACAGACATGCCGGGTCTCAGGATATGTTCCATATCCGTGTTTTTGTCAAGAAGTATCTTGACAGGTATCCTCTGAACAACCTTTACATAATTCCCCGTTGCATTTTCAGGCGGAAAAAGTGAAAAGGCCGCCCCTGTCCCAGCCATGATGCTCTCAACCCTGCCTGTAAATGTCTTTTCCGGGTATGCATCAACCTTTATAATAACCTTTGCCCCTAAAGCTATCTTATTTAGTTTTGTCTCCTTGTAATTGGCTGTAATATATACCTTGTCAATTGGCACGATAGCCATAAGCGGCCTGCCTGCCTGGATTTTGTCGCCTGTTTCTACCGATTTTTTTGTAATATAACCCCCTGCGCTTGCCCTTATCTTTGTGTATGAAAGGTTTAATTGGGCGATATTTAAGGACGCCTCTCTCATCTTTATCTGTCTTTTTTGAGTTTTGAGTGATTTTTTTACCTGTTCAAGCATGGCCTCTTCTGCCGCAAGCGAGGCCTCTGTCTGTTCTATCAGGCTATCCTGCGCCTTTAAGGAGATCCCCGCTTGTTCCTCGGATGCGCGCACAGCATCAAGTCCTGCCTTTGCCGTATCATAAGCCACCTTTATTTTTTCAAACCTTACTTTTGCTATTGCTCCGTTATTAAGCAGATTTTCCGCCCTCTTAAGGTCGGTCTCCGCCTGTTTCCATACAGATTTGCGTGAAGCGGTATCAGCCATACGCGCCTTAAGGTTGGCTTTAAGCTCATCCTTTGACATTTTAGCTCTCTTAAGCGCAGATCTCATTGCAAGAACCTTTTTCTCCTGCGCCTTTACCATTGCTTTTATCCCCAAAAGTCTTTCCTTCTCCATATTAAGCGCCGCCTCCGCCTCTTTAACCCTCTGGACATACACGGAAGGGTCGAGTTCAAGAAGGAGTTTGTCCTCTTCAACCTGCCTGTTGTCGGATGTGTATATTTTTATAACCGTACCAGGGATCCTTGAGGCGATTGTGTGGACAGGGCCTTCAACAAAGGCATCGTCGGTCGAGATGTGTGTTCCAATATATCTTACATATAAGTAACCCGCCACAAAGGCAACTATAGATATTATTGCAAATATGCCAAGCGCCCGGTTCCGCTTTTTATTATTCCCTTTTTTTTCGTTCATTGTGTTCCTCCCTATATGCCATTTATTCCAGTGAATCCGCTCCCGTTGCCCGCGCAAGCTCCGCAGCCGCAATGTTGTAGCCGTAAATGGCTGTATAATAATTGGTTTCCGCCTGAGTAAGGGATGTCCTTGCATCGATAACATCGGTTGATGAGGCGATATGATTTTTGTACTGCAGGTCTGTTATCCTAAGGTCTTCTTTTGCCTGTTCAAGGGACTCCCTGGCGGTATGGATATTCTGTTTAGCCACGTTCAGGTTAAGGAATGCGTCTTTTACCTCAAACCTTATTCTGTTTTCAAGGCCTTTCATCCTGTAAATAAGGGAAGATCTTTCGTGGCTGTATCTGTTTACTTCCGCCTTTTTTCTGCCCCATTCAAAAATCGGCCAGTCTATTTTTACGGTTATGCTTGCGTTGTGGTCATTACCATAATCATTGTTTGTGGCGCCGAGGTTGTCGCCGTCCTGCTCATAACTGCCTACAAGTGCGACCTGTGGATAATAAGAACTTTTTGCAAGTTTAACCGCATAACCGGCATTTTTAAGGCCAAGCCTAAGCGCCTTTAACTCAGGCCTCTCGTCCAATGCCTTATCCATTAAGGCGTTGAGTTCAACTGACAAAGGGTCGGCTCTAAGAATATCCTCTATTTTAGTCTTCTTGTTTATATCAAGATCAAGAAGTGTATTTAACAAAGCGACAGCCATGTCCATCTTCTTCTCCGCCCTTCTCCTCCGCTGAACGGCATCGGCAAGTGCGACCCTCGATTTAAGGAGATCGTTGGTTGGTATCATGCCCTGTTTAAAAAATAGTTCGGCGTCTCTTGCATGGGCTTTTAACTGTCTTACAGCCTCTTCAGCTACGAGAAGCATTTTTTTAGATAAGAGTATGTTAAAGTAGGCGGTCTTAACCTGTTTTACAATGTCGAGCAAGGCGCTCTTTTTTTCCGCCTCCTTTATATCCACCCCAAGTTCTGCCATAGTCTTCTTTGTGGAAAGGGCAAAACCTGTAAAAAGAGGCTGAGTTACCGTAATATCCCAGTGGAAATTATCTCTGTCGCCTACCGTGACCTTTGACGTCCCGAATACAACAAATGGGTTATCCTTTAATCCCGTATAAGAATATGAAGCGGAAAGATGTGGAAAGAGTTCCGCCCTTGCGGCCTTATCCTCTTCTATCGCAGCCATCTTTCTTTCCGTCATCTCCTGTATAAGGCTGTTGTTTTTTATTGCCGTCTCGATTGCCTGATTAAGGCTCAGCCTTTCCTTGTTAAGGCCCGAAGCAAATCCAGGCCCATCTGAAAATACGAACATGGCGAGAAAAACTGCGCATAAAATAAAAATATCTTTATAAATCTTCTTTCCCTTCATTTTACCTCTCCAAAAGGCTGTTAAAGAATATATCCATGACCGTTTCTGCATCAAAACGGTGTTTTTCGGGGTCTTCAAGATATTCCATAAGGAAGGCGTTGGTTATGCCGTCGATCGCCACAGCAAGGATATATGGATCAAATGCCTTAAATATCTTTTTTTCTGCGCCTTCTTTAAAAACATTGGATAATTTTATTAGATACTCTTCATACCTTCTCTTTAA
>JALXFI010000079.1 GCA_027069035.1 bacterium | reverse complement strand
GCTAATATATTTTGGGGGTGTTTTAAATGAATGCTGTAATAAAGACCGGAGGAAAGCAGTACCGGGTATCGAAAGGCGACAGGATAAGGATAGAAAAGATTGCAGGTAAGGCAGGCGATAAACTGACCTTCAATGATGTATTGGTTGTTGGAGATGGTGAAGATGTTAAGATAGGCAGCCCTTTTATCCCCGATGTATCTGTTGAGGCAGAGATTGTATCACAGGGCAGGGGTAAGAAGATACATGTCTTTAAAAAGAAGAGAAGAAAAGGTTATAAACTCCACAAAGGACACCGTCAGGACTATACGGAGGTAGAGATAAAGGGGATTGGAGACAGTTAACTTTTGGGTGTGTTCGGTATTGATTTTAAGTAAATAAGTTTTAAGGAGAAGTATTATGGCTCATAAGAAGGCGGGAGGAAGTTCAAGAAACGGACGGGATAGCGCCGGTCAGAGGCGAGGGGTGAAACGTTTTGGCGGCGAGAAGGTTTCGGCAGGCAGTATAATTGTACGTCAGTTGGGCACAAGGATCCATCCGGGTGTTAATGTAGGTATGGGCAGAGACTACACCCTTTATGCCAAGATCGACGGGATGGTTAAGTTTGAGGTTAAGGGCAGAAGCAGAAAGTTTGTCAGTATCCAGCCTTTATAGAGATTTCTGTGTCTGTGTATAAAAACTTTCATGTTTTTATCTTCCGGTGTTTTTGTAGTGTCAAATCTTTTTTTATATTAAAAAAACATTCCTTTTAAATGAGTTTTGTTGATGAGATTACCGTCTATGTCAAATCCGGAGATGGGGGCGATGGCTGCGTAAGTTTCAGAAGAGAAAAGTTTGTTCCAAAAGGGGGGCCTAACGGAGGCGACGGGGGCAGGGGCGGAAACATATACATAGTAACGGACGGTAATCTTTCAAGCCTCATGGATCTCAAATACAAACACCGTTTTAATGCGCAAAGGGGTCGGCATGGCATGGGTAAGAACTGCCATGGCAGGGCCGGAAGTGATATTACGATCAGGGTTCCTGTCGGGACGGTTGTAACGGATGCGGAAAGCGGAGATGTGATAGCTGATCTTGTGAAGATAGATGAAAAACTTCTTGTTGCTCAGGGGGGAAGAGGCGGCAAAGGAAATGCGAGATTTGCCACATCTACGAATCAGGCGCCGAGATATGCCGAGCCCGGTGAACCGGGCGAAGAGAAGAAGATCAGATTAGAGCTTAAACTTTTGGCGGATGTAGGTATTATAGGCCTGCCTAATGCCGGTAAATCGACACTCATATCCAGGATATCGGCCTCACATTCTAAAGTTGCCCCTTATCCTTTCACTACCCTCAGTCCGCATCTTGGCGTAGTAAACTTCCATGATTTTAGGAGTTTTGTTGTGGCCGACATCCCCGGTCTCATCAAGGGGGCACATAAGGGTGTAGGGCTTGGGCTCAAATTCTTAAGGCACATAGAGCGCACAAACCTTCTCCTTCATATCATAGATGCCTCTGCCGATATACCGGACGCCCCTTTGAAAGATTTTGAAACCATTCAGGAAGAACTCAAGGCTTACGGACATGGCCTTACGGAAAAAAAACAGATTGTTGTCTTGAATAAGATAGATATTTTAGGTAAGAATAAAGATAGACTTTCCGATGCTTGCAGATTGTTTGATGATATAGGGGCTGATGTCTGCGCTGTATCTGCCCTTACCGGAGAAGGTATAGATGGGCTTATTGAGAGGGTTGGAGATAACCTTTTAAAAGAAAAGGAATCTGTTTAGAGCTATGAAAGATGTTAGAGAAAGAGCGGTTTCAGGGCTTAAACGCATTGTTATAAAGGTGGGAAGCAGGGTGCTGACCGACCCTGAGAAGGGCCTTGATAAAGAGATATTTCGTTCTCTTGCAAGGGATATTGCATCTATAAAAAAAAGTGGAATTCAGGTAATTGTAGTCAGCTCGGGGGCGGTCGCGGCGGGTATAACAAGACTGAAACTTAAAAAGACGGTAAGCAGCATACCCCAGAAACAGGCGGTGGCGGCCGTGGGGCAGAGCGCACTTATGAGGATGTATGAGAGGGCATTTGATGAGTTTGATGAAAAGGTTGCGCAACTCCTCCTGACCCATGATGACCTTGGCAACAGAAAACGCTTTCTTAATGCAAGAAACACCATCTTTACGCTCCTTCGGTTTGGCATAATACCGATAATAAACGAGAACGATACGGTTGCGGTGGATGAGATAAAGTTTGGTGAGAACGATTACCTTTCCGCCCTTGTGGTAAACCTTGTTGAGGCCGATGTGCTTATCCTCTTAAGCCATGTGGATGGGCTTTATACAAGGGATCCGGAGGTCTTTAAAGACAGGGAGTTTATCCCCCTTGTAGAGAAGATAACTCCTGAACTTAAGGGCACGCTCGGCACGGGCAAGAATGACCTTGGCACAGGAGGCATGGTCTCAAAGATAGAGGCCGCTGAAAAGGTGAGTCGTTTTGGTATTCCAACCGTTATAGCAAACGGGAAAAATCAGAGTGTTATAAGGTCTATACTCGATGGGAGTGAGACCGGCACTCTTATACTGCCTGCCGATGCCGGGCTCTCGAGCAAAAAACACTGGATTGCTCATGCCCTTCGTCCCGCCGGCGCTCCTCCGCCGGGTCAAGCTCCCCCAGCCCTTCTTCCAGCTCTTTGTTGGAGTGTTTCGTTTCCAGCACTTTCAGCAAGTCTTTGGCGCGCTTGAGTACTTTGGCAGGCATGCCTGCCA
>JALXFI010000078.1 GCA_027069035.1 bacterium | reverse complement strand
ATCGTATTCCGAAACAGGAGGCTCTTTCTCACCATATGTAAGGGGGGTGAGTTCTCCTTCTTTCTTCTCTAAGGCAATTCCTCCTTTATAGGTCTTCTTGATACGGTATCTGTCCATATCAATGCTTTCAACGATCTCACGGGGAAGACTCCACCCATCAAGGGGGAGCTTTTTAAGGAGAAAACGGCTGTATAGATAAAGCTTCTCCAGTGATACATCGCTGAATGTAACTATCTGACTTATAAAGGCGTATATCTTTATATACCTTCTTAAATTGTCCCTGAATATGAACTGCTCTTCTCTATGCAATTCCGAATATCTCTCTATCGCAGGCGATAAAACCTGATGGAGTTTTGACTGGTCTTCTGTTGAATACCAGAGTTCAGCAAAACGGTCAATCTCCTGCGGGTCAATAATATCGAACTTCAATATATCTCTTTCAATTTCGTATATGACATTCGGGTCTGTTCCTTCAGAAAGGATGGTTGCCTCATAATAGGGCTGAAAAGACTTCTTGATGTCATCGGTCTCATTTACAAAGTCAAGGACATAGACGCTGTCTTTACCAGGAGAAATGCGGTTAAGCCTGCTCAAGGTCTGAACAGCATTAAGCCCTTTAAGTTTCTTGTCAACATACATCGTCTGAAGAAGAGGCTGATCAAAGCCTGTCTGAAACTTATGGGCGACTATCATTATACGATACTCATCTGTATCAAATTTTTTAACAGTCTGTGATTCAGGAAACCCGTTCATCTTCGATTCGGTAAACTCATGACCCCCATCCTTTACTGTTCCGGTAAAGGCAACCAGTGCCTTTATATTACCTCCTCTTTTTATCAACTCTCTGTCAATCTCCAGCTTATATCTTACCGCATGAAGCCTTGACCTTGTTACCACCATAGCCCTGGCTCTACCTTTTATGTTGCCCTTTACATTTTTATAAAAATGATCAAGCATAATCTCTGTCTTCTTCTTTATTGCATGTTCATGGAGGTCAACATACCTCTTGAGAACTGCTGTTGCCTTTCTTTTATCATACTCAGGGTCATCCTCAATCATCTTGACAAGCTTAAAGTAGGTTCTATATGTCATGTAGTTTTCAAGCACATCAAGGATGAACCCCTCTTCAATAGCCTGACGCATGGAATAAATGGAAAAGGCACGATAGCTTCCATCAGGATTTCTCCATCCAAAGAGCTCAAGGGTCTTTTGTTTTGGTGTTGCTGTAAAGGCAAAAAAGCTTACATTTGGCAGCCTGCCCCTTTTCTCTATATCCTCTAAAATCCTCTCTTCAACATCCTTTTCTTCTGGGTCTTCTGCCTCGGCATCTTCTAATGATGTATAGCTGAGGGTCTTTTTTACAGTCTTCATACTTTCGCCACCCTGGCTTGAATGTGCCTCATCTATAATAACAGCAAAACTTCTGCCTTCTAACCGCTCTATTTCATCCACAACAAAGGGGAACTTCTGAATCGTTGTTACAACAATCTGTCTTCCTGTCTCCAGCGCCTCTCTTAATACAGATGACTTCTCAGCCCACACAACCACCCCAAGGGTCTTTTCAAACTGCTTGACCGCCTCCTTTAGCTGTTTATCAATGACCTTTCTGTCTGATATGATTATTACATTGTTAAAGACCCTTGTGTCCTGCTGGTTATGGACCTGTGATAATTGATGGGCAAGCCAGGAGATAGTATATGTCTTTCCACTGCCTGCACTGTGCTGTATAAGATAATTTTTCCCAGTTCCCAGTCTCCTTGCTGAGTCAACAAGTTCTCTTACTGCTGTTAATTGATGAAACCTGGGGAAGATTACCCTCCTTTTCCTTTTGCCAGTCTTTAAGTCCTTGATTTCTTCTATCTGGATAAAATGCGAGATAATCTCAAGGAGGCTGTCAGGGTGCCATATATCATGGTAGAGATAAGCAACCTTGAAGCCCCTTTTGTCTTCAGGGTTTTCTATGTCTTTATTAAAGGGTAAGAACTGGGTATTCTCTCCCTCAAGTCGAGTAGTAAAATATGCCCTGTCATTATCCACTGCAAAGTGCACAAGACAGCGTTTTAAAAAAGGCTCTTTAGGCTCTCTTGTGTATTTATACTGCTTGATTGCGTCTGTATAGTCCTGACCTGTAAAGTGGTTTTTCAGCTCTGAGGTGATTATAGGTATCCCGTTAAGGAAGAGGGAAACATCAAGGGTCTTTTGATATTTCTGGCTGAAGGGAAGCTGACGGATTACACTGAATCGGTTTTGTCTGTAAAGCCTTTCATGTTCAGGATTAAGCCCGCTTACAGGCTTAAAATATGCAAGGTCAAATTTAGTCCCTCTGTCTTTGACTCCATTGCGTAGAACATCAAGTGTGCCCCTTTTTCCAATCTCGCCTGATACACGTTTTAAAAACCTATTCTCCGTATCACCAGGATACTGCTCCACCAATTTCTCCCACTCTTGAGGCTGGGTGGACTTGACAAAACTCAGAAGGACTTCAGAATCCAAAAAAAGTTCCTGATTATAATTGTCAGAGGAGCGTTCGATATAGCCATTGTCAACCAATGCCCTGACAACATGGGCTACTTCAAAGTTGTTTTCGGTAAGGTTAGATCTTTTCATTTACTGAAATCATACCACTGCTCTTTGCTCAGGCAGTGTAAATTCTATCTTCTTACCCATGAGTTCGGATGCATCTATTATCTCTATACCAATCAATTTGCCATCCCTGTCAAAATCAGCATACACCCCGGGCTTTATTGTTACTGTCTCCGCTGCCTTTTTTTCTGGCTCTGCAAAATATATATAGAGAAGGTCTCTTTCAGAATCGTATTCAATCTTCATTTTATTCCACTCCTTTCTTAAAGCCTTTACCATACCTTGCTCTGGCGGTTAATAAAATTATCTTCTCTCCTTTTATTTTATAATACACAGTAACTTCTTTTTCCTCATAAAATCTATCCTCCCAATAACTATTATACGTGAATACAAAGGTTTTTCCAAAAGTTCCTTCCTTTACATCCTCAGCCGCCCAGTCCTTATTGATGGTGGTTTTCAATTCTTTAAATGTAATTCCTCTTTGATGCATCCGTGTTTTTAAGTGATGATGTATATCAGATTTGCTAATTTTCATTAATAACCCTCACCCTACCTGTCACAACATTGCTGATAAACTTTAAAATAGTTCTCCAAAAAGTCCATAAATAAAAAGATTATACAGAGAGTTTGATCTTATTCTTCCAATTTGCTCACTATGGCATTCCATATATCAAGAAGACTCAATGTTAAGAGACTCAAAGGTGTTAATCAGGTGCTTGAATAGTGTCTGTAATTCCATGAGATAATCTCCGCGCCACTTCTTGCTGGATCATCTTCTCATCCCAATCCATATGCTGAGAGCGCAAATAGTTCGTTAACTGTATCTTTGTCGATATCCACATATCAAATGCAATAGCAAGCCGTTGTTGAGGGGTTTTCTCTCTCAAGACCTGCGCCATAACATCGTCTATAACTTCAAGATTTCTTTTATCCAGTTTCATCTCTAACCTACCCTCACTTTCCCCGTTACCACATTACTGATTAGAGTCTGGCGGTATTCTTTGAGTGCAGTTATCTGGGAAAGTGTAGGGACACTTCAAAATTGCTTTCGGTAATAAAAGGTTTTTCATACAGAGTGTATAAAATCAAATGTTCTTTTTACATAGGTTTTTAGTTCACTGTCAATGATAGTTTCATTGCCTGCATTAGGATTTGATGAATGATGGTACTTTTTTGAAAATTCATTAATTTCCTCTAACTCAGAGGACTTCGTTTTCAATGGAAATATTAAATCACTATTTTGACAATCCCTTATGTCTCTAATCATATCTCCTAACCATTTCCCGCAAAATTTATTTGGAAATTTTACTCTTAGATATTCTTCTAATACTGGTCTAATACAGCGTGCAACCTTCCTCAGTTCATCTTGTCCAGTAGCTCCCTCATTTAAATATTTTTCTAAAGTACGACAATGTTGGAAGTATTCACCTGAAGTTTCTTCTTCTATATCCCATGCACCTAAAACGTTAGAATGAGTAGTTCTATAGATGTGTAATGTTTGACAACTTGCTCGGTGAGGTAGGGCATCCCAAAGGCTTCTTGCAAATAAAAGATTATGTGTTAATACAATAACTTGTTTTGCGGAACTACTTAATCTTAATAATTGCTGAATTGTTGCAGTCTTACGATTGTTGTCAAAACTGGAAATAGGGTCGTCAAAAATAATAATCTTGTCAGCAATATTGTCACTAAGGTCTAACTTTGCCAAAAAGAAAGAAAAGGCTAATGCACTTTTGTCACCTTCGCTTAAAGTATTCTTTATGCAGGGTGAACTTCCATCATCATCAAATTTTATCTTGCACCCTGAAATCTTTAAAACATATTCAGCAAAGGGTTCTTTTCCTGTTCCCTTATATTGACTTTTAGCATCATGTAGCTCAAAATCAACGCCAAACTTTTTTAAATATTCGTTTATCTTATTGCCATACTTATTGAAAATAGTCTCTGTATATAAATTTAATTCATCTTGTTTCTGGTCTTTAGTTTTATTGAGGACTTGAAGTTCAGTTTGTTTGCTTGTATAAGCATTGCATAAGCCTTCTAACTTTTCCTCAAATCTCCTCTTATGCAATTGTAGCTTTTCTAATTCTTGTTCTAAAATTTTGATATCTACTTGGTTTTTAGATTTAAGTTTTTGAATTTCTGTATTAAAGGATCTTACATATTTATTATACTTTATGATCAATTCATTTGTTCTATTTATCAACTTTTCAATTTCAGAAATTTTCAAGGTATCAGATACGCTTAAGGGATTTCTTTTTTTTGTTGCTATGATTCTCTTTATTTCCTCAAAACATTGAATTATTTGCTCTCTATCATCAAAGAGCTGTTGACTGATAAATTTAAAAGTAATGTAACTTGTCCAAAATTCCTTTAACCTTTCGTTTTTTTCGATAGTTAGTTCTCTCGAGGAAAAAATTGTCTCAATATTAATTGCCTGTATATTTTCATCAAAATCAGCTACGGTTCTTTTTAGTTCATTATATTCTTTATTGAAATATTGCTGATAGGCTTCAATTATATCTCTTGCATTGTCAAGAGATTGCAAGCAAAAAGGGCAGTTATTCTTTTTAATATTTTCATAACCTTTTTGTAACCATACTTCTTCTTCACCATCCATAGCTAATTCACTTTTATGAATTTCGACCTTTTCTAAATAACTCTGAGAAATAGAACTGATAGATTTCTCTAATGTTTTTTTCAATTCATTTAAATCAATGCCTAAATCAACAAGATTTATTTCCTTTAGAATTTCTTTGCCTTTAATCTCTTGTTGTGATTTTGCGATTCTAATCTCTTTCTCTTTGTCAGCTATTTGGGTGTCTATACTCGAATCTTTCTCAAGCAGCAAAAACTCTTCAAAATTGTATATACTGCTTATATAAGGAGTTATTTTATTTTCAATTTCTTTTAGATTTTGTATTTCTTCTTCAATTGTAGTCTTCACATCATTAATTTCAGATGTTAATCTTACACCTTCAGCGCCCATTACAAATCTATGTAAATTCTTCTTATGTTCAGATGATATTTCTAATCCCGAAAAAACACTTTCATTTATAAAGAAAATGTCAAAAATCTCTAATTCTGGCAGACTATCGTTCCATCTACCAGCTTCAAATTTTTTATTGCCTTCATCAGTAAGAATATTGACTTCTTGACTATTAGACATTCCAAATGTTTTTCTTGCAGTTATTAACTGAGGAGCATTGTCTTTGAGCGACCTAAAAATTGAAGAAAGAGTTGTTTTACCATTAGCATTTTCAGAATAGATAATACTTATCTTTGATAACTCGCCATTCCATTCAGAAGTTGAGGTAAGGCTAAAATCTGCAAATTTACCAATTCTCTTAATACTTATTAATTTCTTAATCATCTCTAACCTACCCTCACTTTCCCCGTCACCACATTACTGATTAGAGTCTGGCGGTATTCTTTGAGTTTTTCAATCTGTAACTGGATATCCCGAATTGCCTCGTCAATCTGAGTGGTCTTTTTGTCGAGGAAGGTGGCGATTAACTTTTGGACACTTCGTTGAGGAATTATGCACGGAATTTGTTTGGTCTTCTCTTGATTAATTATTCCTAATGTCGCAGCATTTGAATAACTGATGATGCTATCTTTAACAGCACTAAGATAATAGGCATAGAATCTCGGAATAAAGTACTCTTTTAGAACAATGGCATTTATTTGTTGATTTATGCTGGCGTTTTTATTTAACAAAGCTATTTTTCCTAAAGTCGCTCCAATTCCTACTAATAAAATCGTATCTTTTCCAAATATCCTTGCAACTCTTTTTTTAATTGCAAAACTTGTAATTTTTTTCGATGCATGCCTCAGATCTAAGTTTTCTGTAAAATCGCAAGGAGTGTACCAGTCAATATCCCCTTCCTTATAATATTCAAGGCTTTCAGATGGTGGAGTCGTTCCAGTTTTTACACTTTCTGCAACATACTTCAACCTCTTCACCTCCCACCCCTCCGGAATCTCTCCCAGCCACTCGATGCCTGAGTCTTTATATTTTGGATATGGTTTAAGGTTCATGGTTCGACAAGCTCACCACTCGACAAGCCTGCCCTGAGCCTGTCGAAGGGGCATCACTGGATATCCTTCGATATTTGCTTAAAGATTATAGAGGTGGGGGAGAGGGCATAAAGGGAAAAACCTTAAAAGACACCTTTTTGTCTCAAAATCGCATTGTATTCCTCTCCGTCCATAGGGCATTCCAGCAAACGTCTTACCTGCATCATGGAATCAAGCCGTAATTGAAGTCGCATCCTTTTGAGCAACACATCGCCGTATATCTTATAGCTGCTTCCACGGGAAGTGAAGGTATAAGGTCCTGTGCGTTTACCATCTACTTCATGGTAGAAGTATTTATGGTCTCCACCTACCTCTACAAATCCCTTTTTCTTCAGGGATGATTCGATAGTTTTTCTATCTATCTGCACTATTGGGCTTGATCGATAAAGAGTGTTTCGTAGATGCCTTTCAAACGTTCAGCGTCCCCTGTTACTTTATCCCAGGACAGTTTTTTATAGTATTTATAAAAATGAATAACCTGTTTACAGAAGTCATCAATAGCCTCTGCAACGGATTTCCCGATACCAATTATCACAAGAGGCTCGTTTTCAACAAAATAATGACCATCCTCGATATATATTCTCACCTTGATTGGTTTTGACACTTTATACTTCTTATGATCGGCAGGTATTGACCAAATGGGGACTGAATAACCATACAACATAAGTTTCTGAAAGTCTTCATCTGTCATTCTGCCTTTGCCTGTTTCAATAAGGAAAGGGGAAACAGGTTCAAAGGCAGAAACAGACTCCCTTGGTGAATAGGTCATAAGGTTTCTCCTCTCAAAAACAATCTATAATTATCAGTTATTAAATCTTCGAAAAGTTGTCTCGCACATTCATGACTCTCATCTATATATTTATCAACCAGAGTAATCGAAAGGTCTTTTGTCTTTGCATAATCAATATCTAAAAGCAATGTCTCACCTGCACTATCGACCACCTTCATAGTTTCAATACGTGTGGTTATTAACCCACCTTTGCCTTCCACCACAAACCCTATACTTATATTATTATATTTTGGGGGTATTGTACCCGGGATTTTTAAACCAACTTTCAAAAATCTTTCTATTGGAATTAATCCTTCTTCCCTTGTAAAAGGGATGACATTTATGTATCTGAACCCGGTGCGGCTTAGTAGGCAGATATTTGGATAAGCCTTCTTGAATTTATTTATTAAATTCAATGATTCTTTTTTGAAATCTTTGAATCCAGGATAATTCCTGGTGTAATACGACAATCTATTTATTGCAAGCATAATACCTGCAGAATTATTGT
>JALXFI010000077.1 GCA_027069035.1 bacterium | reverse complement strand
ATATATTATTGCCGGATACAGGTTCTACCTCATGAAGTATCTGTTTGACCCTGCCAAGGACATCGACCTCTACCTGCAATCCACCTCTTCTTCCCCTTAAGCTCTCCTCCCATGTCTCTTCTATGCCGGCCTTACCGACCAGATCACCTGCCCTGTAATCGCCGAATCTGAATTTTTTTAGATGTTTCCTTTCTATCTCTCCTATGTAACCTATAAAAGGAGACAAGTAATCTTTGTAGATGTAGTTCCTCTTCGGTTCTACATTAAGAGATACGCCTGGAAGTCCAAGTTTGAAGGTTTCTACCCTTGCCACTTCATCCCAGGAAAGATCGCTTTTTAAAACGACAGGCTTAAAAGGTGACCTTTTTCCCTTTTTTTTTAAAATGTCGATTATTTCTTCTGATGCAGGTTCGATTGATGTAAATCTTTTTAGATCCATTAAAAGCTTATTAGTATCTTTAATATCTTCAGGGATTGCCGTAAGATTAAAAGCCGGACGGTTATCTACAAGAACCCTGCCGTTCCTGTCAAATATTTTACCTCTTTGAGGGTTAGTGATAATAAGCCTTATCCTATTATTTTCAGAGAGTTTTTTAAATCTATCCCTTTCAAATACCTGTAGATACCACAGTCTTATAAAGAGAATACCAAACAATACTGCAACAATTGCAACTGCCTTATATGTTCGCTGTCTTAACTCTTTTGGTTCGTTTCTTTGAAAATCGAGTTTCATAGTTTATGTTTAAAGGAAGGGCTCAACTTTCTCCAATAACACTTTCTATATGCTCGAAAAGCATTATTAAGAAAGGGGTTAATATCCCCGTTACAATGGCCCTTGGAAGAGCCATTCCGCTAAAAGATAAAACAACAGTTCTTTCCTGAAAGAGGTAGCTTAAAATAAAGATCAAATAAATATATATTAATTCGAGTATGATTCCGCCTAATAGTTGAGGATAAAAATTGTTGAAATATAGGCTTTTTACCATAAAATATACGATAAGATAATCTATTATTAGTGCAAAAGAACTTATACCAAGTACATTGCCAGAGAAAAGATCGGCTAAATAGCCAAGACAAAAGGCAATCAACACACCATTCCATGTTGCAAATCTAAAACCTACAAAAAAAACTATGATAAGAATGATATCAGGCTGAAAATGTTTTGGAAGGATAAATGCAATAACAGAAGCCTGCAATATGAGAAAGACTGCTCCAAGAAACAGATAAACTAAAAATACCCTCATCTTGATTGTGTAATCGTATCGAACTGTATATAAAATATCAATATGATTTTAGACAAAAAAAGCTTCATAATAACGGAAGCTTTCTCACCTTTCTGTTACTATAAGGAGCTCTTCCAGCTTTTGAAGTGTTACTATAGGCTTAAGTTCAATAATCTTAAAAAAGCCGTCTTTACCGTTATCTATCTTTGTTATACGCCCAATGGCAAGACCTTTTGGAAATACCCCGCTCAAACCTGAACTCATCACGTAATCTCCGATAAGCACATCCGCATCTATTGGAACATATTTCATTGCAAGTGTATTATCCCCTCTTCCCTCTACAATGCCTCTTATACGGCTTCTCTGGATAAGGGCATCAACGGTGCTGTTAGGGTCAACGATAAAAAGAGCCTGTGAGCTATGCGGATAAACCTTAATTACTCTGCCTACTATGCCTTTTGGGGTAATAACAGGCATATTCTTTTTTATTCCATTGTCATTGCCTTTATCAACCGTAGCGGAATAATGAAGGCTTGATGTGTCTAAGCCAACAATACGCACAGCAGTAAGTTTTAGTTTACTGTTTTCTTTAAAATCAAGGTATCCCTTAACCCTTTCTCCAAAAGAGGCTTTTTCCTTTAATTCATTGTTGAGTCTGGTAAGCTTGTCAATCTCTTTTTTAAGTAATATGTTTTCCTTTTCACTTTCAACTAAATATATGTAGTCACTCCATATATTTCCAAAAAAATCCGTTATATGTGTAATGGTTGACTGAACAGGGGCGACTACATGTGATACAATGCCACCTACGATCTGATCTTCACCCAGACCTTTAATGCCCGAACTTATGGTAAGTGCGGAAAGGAGTATAAAAAAAAGACCTACAATATAAACCTGGAACTTCTTTATCAGGTATAAAATCATAGATTATCTACGATACAACAACACCCTTTAATAAACTAAAATCATCCAATACTTTACCGGAGCCTCGGGCAACACAGGTAAGAGGGTCTTCGGCTGTTGTTACCGGAAGTTTTGTATCTTCACTAATAAGGGTATCTAAATTTTTAAGAAGAGCCCCTCCTCCGGCAAGCACAATGCCCTTATCAACGATGTCGGCGGCAAGTTCCGGCGGAGTCCTTTCCAGAGTAACCCTTACTGCATCCACAATAGCATTTACCGGTTCGACAAGGGCCTCTCTTATCTCTTCATCAACGATCTCCATGGTCCTTGGTATGCCGTTTAGAAGGTCCCTACCTTTTATCTCCATAACACATCTTTCATCTTCAGGGATGGCAAGTCCCATATTTATCTTGATCCGCTCTGCAGTCGATTGTCCGATTAACATATTGTATTTCCTTTTAACGTATTGGACAACCGCATCGTCCATCATATCACCGGCCATCCTTATAGATTTTGCTGTGACAATTCCGCCAAGGGATATTACAGCCACTTCAGTAGTGCCTCCGCCTATGTCGACAATCATGTTTCCGGATGGTTCTGTAATTGGAAGCCCCGCCCCAATAGCTGCGGCCATTGGCTCTTCAATAAGATATACCTCCGTTGCGCCCGCCGACTGCGCCGATTCCTTTACTGCTCGCCTTTCAACAGGAGTAATGCCGGAAGGTACACTTATTACAACCCTTGGCCTAACAAGACTCTTTCTCTTGTGAACCAATTCTATAAAATACTTGAGCATTGCTTCCGTAACTTCAAAGTCCGATATGACTCCGTCCTTCATCGGTCTTATGGCAACTATATTTGCAGGGGTCTTGCCAAGCATTGCCTTTGCCTTCTTGCCTACAGCAAGAACCTTTTTTACGCCTTTTGCATCCTTTTGGACTGCAACGACGGAAGGTTCATCACAAACCACCCCTCTGTCTTTAAGACAAATAAGGGTATTTGCGGTGCCAAGGTCAATGGCCAGATCTTTAGAAAAATACCTCAATAAGGCATTAAATACCATAAGGTTTATAATCTCCTTTCAATTAGTCGAAATTTTTTAGATACTATCAAAAAGCCTATTGCTTAGCAAGAAAAAGATTGAATTTAATTACCTCTGTATAGTAGAATAAAAAACTTAATAAAATATAAACTTAATATATATACAATAATGTTCTGAAAAAAATTTTTCAAAGTGAGGCAGTAGAGAAATGTTAAAATTCATGAGAAAAAAGACAAGTTCCATCTTCATCCAGGGGGCATTCTTTATTATTATTGCGGTATTTGTATTCTGGGGGATTGGAGGCTTAAGAGGCAGCCGTGGCAGTGTCGTTGCAAAGATTGACGATACTGTAATATCACAGGCCAGTTTTCTTAAGGCCTATCGGTCCCAGATAAAGCTTATAAAACAACGTTATGGAGATGCTTTTTCCGATAAAATGCTTGAAGATATCAACCTAAAGGAGAATGTCCTTGATACCCTTATAAACAGGGCTGTTATATTAAAGGAAGCAAAGAAGATGGATATCAGCATAAGTGACGAAGAACTCCTTGCAAAGATAAAAAGCATACCCGCATTTCAGGACAATGGATATTTCAGCAAAAGGAGATACCTGTACTTATTGAGGAACGAGGGGCTTACCCCTGCAAAGTTTGAAAAAAGTGTGCGTGACGATATGATTATCGAAAAAATAACAAGTATTATAACCGACTCGGTTAAGACATCCGGAGGAGAGATAAGAACTCTTTTTGACACTCGTTATAGAAAAATAAACCTTAAGTTTATGAAGATAGACGCATTGCCATTCCTTAAGGAGATAAAACCAAGCGATACCGAGATTAAAGAATACTTCGATGCAAACAAGGAGTCCTTTAAACTTCCAAGGGGTTTTGAGGTAAACTATCTTGTTTTGGACCCCTCAAACTTTAAAGAGGAAGTAACGGTTTCAGATGAAGAGATTGCGGATTATTACGATCAAAATATCTCTGAATTTAAAGAAAAAAAGGGTGATAAAGAAGAAACGTTCCCTCTTAACAAGGTAAGTAAATCAATTAAGGATATTTTAATAAAAAATAAATCTCTTGATTTAGCTATAGAGAAAGCCAACAATATTGTTGATGCAACTATAAAGGAAGCCGTTAGCCTTGGCGATGCCGCAAAGAAGGAAGGTCTTGATATTAAAAATACAGGGCTTTTCTATAAAGGTTCAAAGGCAAATATTGTGGCTGCAAACCAAGAACTTTTGGATAATGTTACATCACTCGATTCAGGTGAGGTCAGCAATCCAGTGACAATGGACGGCAAAGTATATATCCTTGAACTTGCAAACATAGTTGAAGAACATATACCACCGTTTGAAGATGCAAAGGATAAAGCGGCGCTTCGATTGACGATTAATAAAGCAAACCTGAAAGCAAGGGAGATTGCCTTTAAACTACTTAAAAACCTTAAAGACGGGGAGGCTTTTGCGCAGGTTGCTAAAAACAAAGGGCTTAAAGTTGGTAAGACCGGCTTTTTTTCGCGTCTCCAATCTACGGTCTCGGGTCTGAATTTACCTGTTTCAATGGTAGAGCAAAAGGCATTTCAGCTTAGCTTAGATGCAAATAGATACGCTGTTCTTAAGGGAGGTAATACATATTTTGTAGTTGAGCTTATCGGAAAGATGGAACCGGCAGAAGATGAGTTCAATGCTCACCGCATTGAATTTACAAAGGAAGTTGAAAAGATAAAAAAGGATGAACTCCTTAACGCGTGGTTGCTTAACGTAAAAAGCAAGACAGATATTAATATTAATAGAGACGCTATTTAGTTTTCATCCGGAAAGGGTTCTTTTTCGCAATCTAAGTGTCAATCTTCAGGTTTGTTTGTGCGGCATACTTTAGTATGCCTGTGCACAAACCTTTGATTTCCTTGACCTTGCAAAAAACTCCTCTCGGTACGGGTCGTTCCGGCCTTTCCAAATTAAAAACATAATTTAGTGTCGGCATAGTTTCAAATCCCGCTATCGCGGGATTTGGGTCATTACACCAGTCACCCATCGGGCATTTAGTATTTTTAAATCCATGCAATACCCCATTCCGCTGAATACGCAGAATACAACAAAATTTATTTAATGTTTAGGGACTTCTACAAAAATAGTGCTTTATAATCGTTTAAAGTTGTACTACAATTGTGCCCATATCAAAAATACAGAGCAAAAGCGCCCTTTAGAGCATAGAGACCCTTCTTGACCGTAAAACATATTGAAGGCTATTGCATGATATAACAAGGAAACACAGCGATTGAGGCGCTTGTTTGCAATTCTGATTTCCGCTCTTTAGACACTAATCAGGGATTTGTTTTGAGGGTTTGCATTGCGTTTAAAATATTTATTTGTACTTATTGTTTTATCAGTCATTTTTATCCCAGACAAATCACTTAGTTTTGGAAACGCCTCTAAAAAAGGGCCTATTAGGATTCATTCAAAGACGGCAGTCTATAATCGCAACTCCGATATAGTTGTTTTTGAAAAGGATGTTGTGGTTGTTCAGGGCGGTCTTAAGGTTGAGTCGGATAGATTGACCTTTAACCGGGCTACTTTAAAGGCGCTTGCCGAAGGCAATGTGGTTGTTACGGATGCGGAAGGCGGGGTTGCCAGAGGCAAGAGACTTGATATCGATTTTAATGGAGGAACCGGTTCTATGGAGAGCGGCAAAATATTCTTCAAACCGGCAAATCTTCATGTAAAAGCGAATAAACTTGTAAGATCTGACGAGAACAATTATGAGGTAATACAGGGCAGGTTTACTACCTGTGATTGTGTCCCCCCGGAGTGGAGTTTTGTTGGTTCGGATGTAAGATTGATCAGGGGTGAATATCTAACATCAAAAAATACCGTATTCTATATAAAAAAAGTACCTGTGCTTTACTTTCCCTATCTTGTGATACCTGTTGGGAAGGACAGGAAGACAGGTTTCCTGACTCCCGGATTAGGTTTTTCCGACCTTAAGGGTTTTGCCATGTATAATTCCTTTTTCTGGGCAATATCAAGGAATACAGATGCAACTTTTTACCTTGATTATGAGGTTGAAAGGGGTATGGGGGAAGGGATTGAATATAGATACATAAGAAAGACAGGCAGTGAGGGCAGTTTTTTCTTCTACCATTTCAGAGAGAAAGATATTGAGAGGGTGAGGCAGTTCAGAACGGTGGAGGATAATCTCAATCATCCTCAGGATGCCGAAGATGACCGCTGGAGGGCGACATTAGAACATAAAGAGGAACTGCCGTATGGGATTGAATTTAGTTTGAATGTAAATGAGGTAAGCGATGATGAGTACTTTCTTGACTTCTATAAGGACCTTTCAGAGAGGACTGTTCAGAAGTTGGAGTCGAACCTTACTGTTTCAAAGGCATTTGGCAAGCTCAACCTTGTGAGTCAGTTCCGTTTTTTTGACGATCTTTTAAAAGATAACGATGAAGATACCCTTCAGAGGCTGCCTCAGATAACCCTTACGGGTTCAAGCATAGGTATGGGCAGAACACAGTTTTATATCTCGCTTGATTCGTCTGTGATAAATTTCAGAAGACGTAAGGGGATTGATGGGATCAGGCTGGATATCCATCCCCGCATCTCCCTGCCTTTAAAACCATGGGGTTTTTTTGAACTTACACCCCAGGCGGGTTTAAGGGAAACACAGTACTGGCTTAGCGAAGGTGAGAGAAACAGAGGCAGAGAACTCTATGACCTGTCTCTTAGCGCGGAGACAACCTTTGCGAGAGTCTTTTCTGAAATCGGCGATATAAAGTTTAGACATACCCTGAGGCCTCATATCAGTTATAGTTATATACCTGACGTAAATCAGGAGAGTCTTCCATCTTTTGATGAGGTTGACAGAATTGTAGAAGAAAACAAGGTTACCTACTCTTTGACATCTATTGTTACGGAAAGGAAACAGGCAGAGGAGGAACGTTTATATCGGGACGCTCTTTTTTTTCAGATATCTCAGTCATTTGATATCCATGAATTTACAAGAGACCTTAATCCAAACGAAAAAAGGCGTCCGTTTTCAGTAATATCTGCGGAGCTTAATCTTTTTCCCTATGAGGCAATAGCTGTCAAGACAAAGGGTGACTTCGACCCTTATGGACACAGGTTTGACAAATTTATTATGTCTTTTGAGCTTTCGGATAAAAGAGGAGACAATCTATCCGTAGGGTATGATTATACAAGGGGTTCCACCGATTATGTAGACCTTATGGTAAATGTACGTTTTAGCGAATCCATTGAGGCATTTCACAGAAGCAGATTCTCGCGTTTCGATGAAACAGCGGGCGACAGCGATATATCAACACTGGAGACCATGTTTGGTTTAAAGTATAATGGCCAATGCTGGGGAGGTGAGATAAAAAGAGTTGAAAGGCCTGATGAAAGGATTTTTATGGTATCCATCAATCTTCTTGGACTTGGAGAGGTGGCAAGTGTCAGCGGAAAGATGCCTGAGAGACATTGATAGTGTTTAACGAAGAAAAGGATTGCAAGAAACACAGCAGTCAGAGATGAATTGTAGGTTTCAAATATTTTAAAGGATGGGTTTCAATTATCCTTTCGCTTCACCACCCCCGCATTGACTTTATCGGGGTTCGCAAGTCACGCTGAGCGTGACAGGTGGGGAATGAAGCCTGTAGCTTAATGTCCCATAATGGGATCTAAAATCCCTCGCCTTAAGGCGAAGACTTCAGTATAATTTGACTATGGAACATTATCGAACTACGTCCCATAGTCGATTTGATATAAAG
>JALXFI010000076.1 GCA_027069035.1 bacterium | reverse complement strand
GGCCAGAGCGCTCGCCCTTGGGCCCGAGCTATTGCTGTTGGACGAGCCATCGGCCGGCCTCAGCCCGGCGGAGACGCAGGAGTTCATGGAACTCCTTGAAAAGGCGAAGGCGCTTGAAGCGGATGGTGAGGATATAGTCCACATGGAGATAGGAGAGCCTGACTTTAATACCCCTGAACGTGTTAAAGATGCCGCCATAAAGGCGATAACGGATAACCGGACATTCTATACACACAGTCTCGGTCTTCCCGAGCTCAGGGAAAAGATAGCCGGGTATTATTTTAAAAAAGACGGCATAACGGTTTCGCCTGAAAGGATAGTTGTAACCAACGGGTCATCGGGCGCATTCTTTCTTCTGTGCGCAGTGCTTCTTGAAAGAGATAAAATACTTGGCATTTCCGATCCTGGCTATCCGTGTTACAGGAATTTCGGGCTCCTTGTTGACGGGCAAATATCACCGATTCATGTATCGGAAGATAGCCTCTTTGAGATAACCCCTGAGAGCCTTAAAGCCCGCAAAAAAACGCCTCAGATCCTGATAATTGCAAACCCTTCAAACCCCACAGGCGCCATATACAGAGAAAAGACCATTTTGGATATTTATGCTGTTCTTAAAGAGAAGGGAGGCACGCTTATTATAGATGAGATATACTCAGGTCTGATCTATGAGAAGAGTGTGAAGAGCGCGCTTTCCATTGACAAAAATATCATCGTTGTAAACGGATTTTCAAAGACCTTTGCCATGACCGGATGGAGGCTTGGATGGATGGTTGTGCCGCAAAAACTTGTAAGACCGATCCAGAAGATTGCACAGAATGTATTTATATCCGCCCCAACGGTATCACAACACGCCGCTCTGGAGGCATTTGAATCGGTTAAAGAACTTGAACAGATGAGACGGATATATAAGGAGAGAAGGGATTTTCTCCTGCCTGAGTTAAAGAGACTCGGATTTTATATCCCCGTTATGCCGCAGGGGGCATTTTATATCTATGCAGGGATAGAAAAGTGGGGGATAGACAGTATGGATTTTGTCCACAGAGCGCTTGCCGAGGCAAAAGTGGCATTGACTCCGGGTTATGATTTCGGAGGGTTCAGGGCAGGCTCTCATATACGATTCTCCTATGCAACCGGCATGGATAAACTTGTTACCGGCTGTGACAGACTTGAAAGATGGTTGAAAAACCTATGAATTTATGGTACAAAATTACAAGAGTACAAGAGTAAAAAGAAAAATTCAGTTTTAATTGTATGAATTGCTTTAAGGGGTTTTTTTGATGAAGATTACGAAACAGGAAGTTGAACACGTGGCATTACTTGCCCGGTTGCGTCTTACAGAGGAAGAAAAGGAACTATACTTAGGACAACTTGATAAGATTCTTTCCTATGTAGAGAAACTGAGCGAACTTGACACTGCCGGCATAGAGCCGACTACACATTCCTTTCCGATATCTAATCCTTATCGTGAAGATGTGGTAAAACCGTCTCTTCCAAGGGATAATGTCCTGCAAAATGCCCCGCAAAAAGAAAAGGGCTGTTTCAAGGTGCCGAGGATCATAGAGGATAATTAACGCCCGCCTGTTTACTGCTGAAGTTATAATATCCATTTAAAGAGGCAATCTATTATTTGAATGCAGAATGCGGAGAAAAGGGTATAAGAATGAGTAAAAAATCGGCAAAGGATTATTTCCGCGGGGTAGAGAAATATAACTGCGCCCAAGCCGTTGTCAAGGCATTTCAGGAAGAATTCAATATCCCTGAAGAGGTTGTCGAGTCTTACGCCAGCAAGGGCGCCGGACAGGCGGAAGGCAATCTCTGCGGTTCTCTTTATGCGGCGGAAAAGCTGCTTAAAGATCCTGAAAAGATCGTCCACCTTGAAAAACTCTTTGCCGGAGAGGCCGGCTCTATAAAATGCAAGGAGATAAGGAAACTGAGACGTCTTTCCTGCAAGGGCACCGTAGAGCTTGCCGAAAGGATTATTAAGGAATTAACCGTAAACAGGGATGATGGTTAACTAAAAAGTATCTTTACCGGTTGTTTTTTTGTTGCCTGTAATGTTACAGTAAAGGTGTCTGCTTGATAATTTGAACATGAGGGGGTTATGTATGAAACCAAGAAAGATTAAAGAGGGAGTCTCATGGATCGGAACGGTTGACAGTGACAGGCGCCTCTTTGATGCGCTCATTCCTCTTCCTTATGGAACAAGTTACAATTCCTATCTTATTGAGGGCAATGAAAAGACGGCCATACTTGATACGGTTGATCCAAGGACGTTTGATGTTTTCATCGATAAGTTAAACGGCCTGCCTTCTGTTGACTATATAGTCTCTCACCATGCCGAGCAGGACCACTCGGGGGCCATACCGCTTGTGCTTAAAAAATTCAGCAACGCAAAGGTTGTTACCACAGCAAGATGCAAAGGCATGTTGATAGACCTTCTGCCGATTCCTGATGACAGATTCATAACGGTAAAAGAAGGCGACACCCTTTCTCTCGGAGGCAAGACCCTTCGGTTTATAGATACCCCATGGGTGCATTGGCCTGAGACCATATCAACATACCTTGAAGAGGAAAGAATTCTATTTAGCTGTGATTTTTTTGGCTCTCATTTTGCCACTAACGATCTTTTTGCAAGCAGGAACGAGACATACGTTTATGATGAGGCAAAGAGGTATTATTCGACGATTATGATGCCCTTTAGCGCTATTATTGGAAAGAATCTTAAAAAACTTGAAGATTATAAGATAGATATGAT
>JALXFI010000075.1 GCA_027069035.1 bacterium | reverse complement strand
ATCTGAAACATCGTTGTAGATATCCACTAAAGGCGTTGTAACTTTTGAAACGAGTTCATCCTCACTTCTTTCAGCCCAAAACCAGAGAAAAGGATGATCGTATCCATGTGGATTGTAGTTATGACGACCCCTTTCAATAATCTTATACCCCCCGTTTGAGAGCAACACCTCAATGTGAGCCTCATGAAAACAGTAATGGAGAGGAGTTCCCGGATACAACCAATCGCCCATGTTTAACCTGTACCCCGGCCACTCAGAATATCTGCTGTCCGGCATCTCTACACCAACATCAAGAAAAAACATCCCATCCGGTTTTAACATTCTACCTACCTTTTCCAGGAATGCCCGGGGATTGATACTTCTTACAATACCTCCAAAAGAAGTAATAATGTCGAAATAGTTTTCAGGAGATTGAAAATGCTCAAAATCCGAATAAAAGAGGTTGGCAAGCGACAACTTTTCTCTCCCATACAGAACCGCACGGATATCCGTATTCACTCCATAAACTTCGCAGTCTGGATAAAACTCCTGTAACATCACAAGAAAACGCCCTGAGTTAGAACTTGTCCCTGTACCAATATCAAGGATTCTTAAAGACTTTTTTTCTGAGCACTTTTCCTTAATTATATTTAGACGCTCTTTAAAGAGTTTAATTATAAAAGGATTTTCTTTATAGACTTCCCCATCCTTCACTTCCGGCAAGCAGTACTGCAAACCAGCCCAGTTTTCCGGTAATGGGTTCAGAAAAATAACCCCGCAGTCTCTGCAGATAAAAAAATGGCTGTTGCACAATTCGTAAGGGGAAACCCTTCTTTCTGTAAATGGAACAGGGAAAAACCTACCGGCATCCCTTCCCGAACACACAGGACATTCCTGATAATATGTATTACTGGTTAACAAGATTCTTACCTTCACACTCTATAAGTACAAGCAACTCCATCGCTTCTCTATGTTCAGGACAGAACCGAATACACTTTTCAAGGCTCTCCCTGCTTTTTTCATATTCCTTCATAAAATACAGATTCCTGCCAAGATGAAAATATGTCCCATAACGGTAGTATTCTTTTAATTCAAGATTATCTAAAAGATAGGACAAATGCAAAAAGACCTTACTTGCTTTCTCATAACTGCCCATCTTCTCAAGCAGAGAAGCCTTTCTGTAGTCTGTAGCAAATGATTCCACTTTGTTCAAACCGCCTCTGTGCCGTAATGTATTGAGAACCTCCATCGCCTTGTCATATCTTCCGCAATCTTTCAGAACATCTATTATTCTGTGTTTAAGTGCAATAATTTGTTCACTTTCATCAAACTCGCCTATCCCCTCCAGAATTGATTCTCCCATCTCTATATCTTCTATATCTAAAACCATCGTCATTATATCAGCCACCATATTAAGTATCTCAATCCTTTGTTTTAGAGTACTTCCCTTTTGGCAAACCATCTGCTTTAATATCTTTAATGCCTTTCTGTAATCTCCTTTTTTTATAGAAAATTCAGCGAATGCCCTCAACCTGTCATAACAACAGTCCAGTAATATTCTTTCAACACCATCATGTGTACCCCCTTCATTCCTTCCACCAATCAGTGTTTTAAGCTTACCTTTTAAAAGAGCTGCATATTCCTCTGCATCCCTGTCATGCCTGTTCCTGAGCAGTTTGTCGTAGACATATCCTCCAAAGTTTAGAGAATTCCTTTCAACGGTATGATAATCATCAAAAATCAAGTCATTATTACCGCATCGATAAAATCTTTCGATACACTTATCGAATATCTCATGTTTCTTAAACTTTATGAAAGAGAGGGCTGAATTATTGCGGCTATCCCCAATCACACATTCCAATTCATCATAAAAATCCACAGATTGCCAGAACTCCATAAACTCTCCATCATCAACACAAGGGTTTACCATAGGCATAAGAGCAATAAGGTCGGCAAGCACTTTGTAATAAACAAAATGAATGTCCTTGGTAAACTTTAATTCCTCTGCTGTAACCCCTTTTACCCTCTCTTTAATCCTTTCTATATCATCTGAAAAAGAATCACTGTATTCAAAATCGAATTTGATAAACGGAAGTTTCTTGTCACCCATAAATAACAAGAAGATATATTCCATAACATCCACAATCCTGCGTGACGCATCCCTGTATGGTATCAATTCACTCAGCACGGAAGGCGGAACAGATTCAGGACACATCAGTTTTGTCTCCATCCGGTCAAACCCTATTCTCAGCCCTCTCGGTGAAAAAAAATCGTCTTCGGCATAATTGACCCCATTTACCAACTCTGTATGAAGATCAGGCGAGAGAACCAAGACATTTTTTTCGTTGAGTATTGCCTGCATAATAGAACCTGAGTGTATTCCAACAATGCAATAAGCATTTTCAGCACAGTGATGAGTCAGTTCATTAGCCCCTTTGATAATGAGATTTGCCGGAGTTTTACTTCCGACAAACTTGCGGTAAGAGATATATGGATGATGGAAGAATATCTCTTCGTCCGGGAACCTCTCTTTTATAATAATTTCATATTCAGGATTATTCCCTGCCAGTCTTTCAAGGAACCTGAAGAACCTCTTCCTGTTTTCTCGATTGAACGGTGAACTGTCAGGATATAATATTGTCTTCTTGGAAACACTTGACTTTTCGCCCATTCCGTAAATATCTGCAGCCGGCATACCGATTACAGGTAACTGTGCCCTGTATAAACATCGGAAAGTATCATCCATCTTACAGGGAGATATGGCAAAATTGCTTCCACTGTATATAGTC
>JALXFI010000074.1:2530-8013 GCA_027069035.1 bacterium | reverse complement strand
TTCTGATACTGATGTATGTCATAAACATGGCATATCGTTAAGTACATTGAAGAAATGGAAATCAACATACGGAGGATTATCTTCCGGGGATGTGCAGAAGCTGAACGATATTATAGAAGAAAACTTCAATCTAAAGACGATACTTGCGGAGAAGGAGTTAGAGATACATATTTACAGGGAGATTGTAAGGAAACACGCCAATGATTAACTATGACCGGGTGAGAAGGAGATTGGATTTGTAATACAGGTGAGTAAGACCAACTGATTTATGTAACTTAATATGATTGGTATGCTCTCTGATATTACCGTTATCAGGTTCTTCTATTTATGAAGTTGAGCCTAAATATGATGTATGGAAATGGAGACATGAACATGAAAATCAACTATATGATCACTCTGCTTGTTTTATTGAGTTTTATTAGGGGGTTTGCGTTTGCAGAGACAGACGTAAAAAATGAACCTGACACACTACCCGTGATGGTGGAGATCAATACGACTAATTTTAAAGTTAAGTATGATAAAAAATGCAATAAATACAAACCCGATTATTCTAAGTATCACACGATTATTCATCTTATTTCTAATTCTGCTATTGTTGGCGAAAGAAACGGGGAAAAAACTAAGGTGTATTTCGCAAACATCGTGGGAACTGATCCGATTTCCGGACAGCGAAGACGCATGTCGTATTCACTTAATATCGGTTCAATATTTTTGGGTGCTGGAACAAGGAATAATCCGGCAAGAATGGATACGGGGGTAGGAGCGCCAGGGACCCGAATAACCTTTGATGGTGACGAAAAAACCCCCTTTGAACCAATACCTGGCTTACGTGTATGGAGTGGAGCAATAGATATCGATCCGGATTGCGGAATGATTGTTCATGCTAAGCGATCGAACATGTTGCCATAATTGCAAACAAACGAATATTGGTCCAACCATGCAAATACAGCCGACTTGTAAACTCACGGCTAATTTGCAGCATTCGGCAAAAAAGAGCGAAAGGGGGATATTAAAATGAAAGGTGCTAAATCATCTTCATGTTTCGCGGTGCCCTTAAAGGGTATGAAAGTTTTCGTAATGATTGCACTTGCTACTTTGTCTTTGTCATTTTCGGCAAAAGCATCAGCCGGTCAATTTGAAATAGATGAATCTAAAGTCAAAGAATTTTCTTTGGAAGAATTGCTGGCAAAGATAAAAAAATATCCAAGTAATTCAGGTTATAAAGACAATCTGGAGATGATAAATCTGACCTATAGAAGCAGAATTAAAATTGGTTTTAATAGATCGAATCAAACCCTGCCGGTTTGGAAGGTAAAGGGAGTAGAAATAAACACCGGCCAGATTGAAGGACTAATGGAAGAATATTGTTTCTCTAAAAACAAGAGTGCTGCAAGTTTATTCTTTTTTCAGAATATAATTTTACTGAAATATCACTTCATTGCCGATGATGTTGCAAAACAATTAGAAATCACAAATCAACTTAACAATTTCCCAAAATCGGATTACTGGTCAAAAATGGATGAAATACAATCAATAACCAAGAAAGAAGCCCATTTAGTTTGTACTCCTATACGTGCTGATATTGAATCCAAGTAAGAAACATTAGAGCACGAAGACAAAGTCAGAAATATGCCAAACGTTGCCAGTACACCGGATTTCCAATTCACTACGCTCAATGGCGACCGGAAACCGGCAACGTTTAAAAGACTGTATTACGTATAAGGGTTTTATGAGGCAGCGGTTTAAAGATGTTTCAATTAGATACAAAATATTGATACTTACAGGCACGATTGAGCTGGCAATGCTTATCTTACTTGCAAGGGGCAGAATCGTAACATTTTCTGTAGGTAGCGGCCTTTTTGTGTTAAATATTTTTATTTTATGGGTGGCGCTTGAATGGTTTACCAGCCCTTTAAAAGAGGTAAGCCTTATGGTAAAAAAGGCTGCAAATATGGATTTTGATGTAAGTGTTGATGTTAAGAGCGGGGATGAGATAGGGACCCTGGCAGAAGCTTTTAACTGTTTAATGGAGAATTTGAGGCACACCTTAAACAAGTTAGACAATTATCAGGATCAGATATGGCATTCAGAAAGGCTTGCAGTAATTGGTGAATACTCTACCTGTATTATGCACGAGATCAAGAACATGCTTACGGGGATACATTGTGCCATGGAATTGATCAACAAAGAGAATACAAAGGATAAGTTTGTTTTAAAGGTCTGCAATGAAGTCCAGACAGGGATCAGGGGGTTCAATGAGAGGATAATGTGTCTCCCAAATCCCGCGATAGCGGGATTTGGGTTTTACTACTAAATCGGATGGTACCGGGTTGGGGCTATATATTGCAAAGAAGATGATAGACGCACATAAGGGTAATATAGCAATAGAGAGCAGAGTAAATCTTGGCACAAGATTTACCATCACACTTCCATGTTAAGTGAGTGATAATGTTGAGAAGCAACCGTAATATTCAAACAACCTATTCATCTTTTTCATTTGGAATAATTTAGTTTTACAGTTGACATTTAGTCATAAATAGGATAATTAAGGTCTTAATAATCTTTTAAATTTCTTCTAAAGAAGAATATTAAAATTTATTACATGTTCACATATCGATGTAGCATCAATATCAGTTTTAAAAAAAGCCGGGATTTAGTGATAGAATTATGAGAGATTATAATCCGTTACATTTATTAAAGAATAGAAACTCCGCCTCGTTCAGAGATTCCATCCAGTTTGCTGCTTTAAAGAACAAAGATTTGGGAAAAACCTTTGATGGAGTAAGTGCGGCGCTCCTTATAATAGATCATAATCACTGTATCAGATGGATGAACAAGAATGCAGTGGAGTGGTTCGGCTCAAAAGATATCGGGAAAAGGAGGGTATGCTACAGGACACTCGAATATAGTAAAGACTTTTGCGAGATATGTCCTACCGGAGTAACAATCGACCATGGAACCCATACCCGCTATGAACTTTCCATACACTTAAATGGAAGGCAACGTATCCTCGAGATTACAGGTCTGCCTGTATTTGATGCCGGCGGGTCTGTCTCAATGGTTATGGAAGTGGTTGTAGATGTTACGGAGAAGGGGATAGAAAAGAAGAGGACAGATGAACTTATGGCACAGATCGAGAAGATGGCTGCCATTGGACAGCTTGCAGCCGGTGTTGCCCATGAACTTAATACACCGCTTGCCAGCATATCGGTTATTTCGGAAGAACTGAAAGATATAATGAATTCAGAAGACCTCTCTGAGAGTCTTAATAATAAGGATACTATGCAGGAGTATCTTAGAGATATGCATTCTGAGATCAAGAGGTGTCAGCGGATAATAGATGACCTGCTTAATATCTCCAGAAAGGGCATTCTTCAACCCGTGGAGTCGGATGTAGATGTAAACGAGGTGGTTTTGAGAACTGTGGATTTTGTGAATAAATGTTGTGCCTACCCTGACACTAAAATAATAACAGACCTGTCTCCAACGCTTCCTGTTGCAAAGACAGACCCTTTGAGGTTTAGGCAGGTACTCTTCAATGTGATGAAGAATGCCGTGGAGGCGCTATGGAAAATAGAGAACGGCATCGTAAGTGTATCCTCAAGTGTTGAATCAGGGTATATAAGAGTGATGATAAGGGATAACGGCCCGGGCATTCCGTTGCAGAATCTTAAGAAGGTCTTTGAGCCTTTTTTTACTACTAAACAGCCCGGGGAAGGGACGGGACTTGGCCTTTTTGTCAGTTATAATATCATGCGGGAACTCAATGGAGATATAGAGATCAGGAGCAATAAAGATAAGGGCGAAACAGAAGTAATCATCTGTCTCCCGATAAAGGGATAGGAGATAAATTGTGAGACTCCTTATTGTCGATGACGATCGGACATTCAGGAAAAACCTCTCCAAAGCGTTTGCAAGAAGGGGCCATGAGGTTTTTTCTGCTGGTGGTGGGCGCGAGGCAATTGACTTTATAACAAAGATGCGCTTTGAAGCTGCCATTGTGGATATGAAGATGCCTGATATGGACGGGTTACAGGTCATAAGAGAATTGAAAGGTATCCAGCCGGACATTGTTAGCATAGTCCTTACTGGTTATGGTTCCATCCCCAATGCCGTCGATGCGATCAGGCTTGGTGCTTATGACTACATTACAAAACCATGCGGGGCATTTGATATTGAGACTGTTATCAAAAAGGTAATGATAGGATGGGACGGATGTTATGAAGGAAAGATAACCAAAGGCTATTGCGGAATAGTGGGTAAAAGTAAGGCAATACGGTGTATCATTGGGCTAATTCACGCCGTTAAGGATTCCACCCTCCCTGTTCTTATAACAGGTGAGAGCGGCACAGGTAAAGAGCTTGTGGCAAGGGCGCTTCATTTTGATAGCATAAGGAAAGACAGACCGTTTATCGCTGTAAATTGTGCATCTCTTAAGCCGGAACTTCTTGAGAATGAACTCTTTGGTCATGCAAAGGGGGCATTTACAGGGGCTGCGAATGCAAAGGATGGTTTACTAAAGGTGGTAAATGGCGGGACGTTATTCATCGATGAGATTGCAGATATGGCTCCTGCCATACAGGCAAGTCTCTTGAGATTTATAGAGACAGGACTTTTCAGGCCCCTTGGTTCGATTAAAGAAATTAATGTAGATGTAAGGATCGTGGCTGCGATAAATAAGGTGATAGAGGAGGAGGTGAGGGCAAAGAGGTTTCGTCACGACCTTTATTACCGACTGAATGTCTGCAGAATAGATATGCCGCTTCTTAGAGAAAGGAGTGAAGATATTCCTCTGCTGGTTGATCACTTTTTTAAAACCTCTCCTGTGTCAAAGGGAAAGGGTATTAACATAACTGCCGATGCAATCGAGGCATTAAAACTCTACCATTGGCCTGGAAATATAAGAGAGATGTTCAATCTTCTTGGGAGGGCAATACTCTTGAGTAAGGACACAACCATAACCAGATGTCATATACTCCCTCTCTTCTCATATAACTCCTTCAAAGGTCTCCTGCCTCCGCCATCTTCTCTTAATGATATTGAACAAAGACATATCAGGCATACCCTGAAGGTATGTCTCGGAAATATCAGCAAAACAGCAAGAACCCTTGGTATAGATAGAAGAACGCTCCAGAGAAAGATGAAGAGATATGGAATAAAATGAGAGTCCGGCAGGATAAATAAGACTATATTTATCATAATATATTGAATGGAGGTTATATGTTCAGACTGAGTAAGGCTGCTGAATACGCAATAAGGGGGGTTCTTTATCTCTCCCTTCAAGAAAAAGATAAGGCAAGCGGTGTTGATGAGATAGCGAGAATACAGGATATTCCTGTTGCCTATCTTGCAAAGATATTTCAGACCCTTGCAAAAAAGGGTTTTGTAAGATCCTTTAGAGGCGCTGATGGTGGATTTAAGCTTGCAAAGTCCCCTAAGGATATAAGCCTTGTAGATGTTATAGAGGTGGTAGAGGGGCCTAT
>JALXFI010000074.1:0-2520 GCA_027069035.1 bacterium | reverse complement strand
TGACTGTCTCATCCACTCTGGTTATTGTTCAAAGGACGATCTGTGTCCTGTCCATGATCTCTGGAAAGAAGCGCAGAAGAGGTTTCTTGATTATTTGGATAATTCCTCCTTTGAAGAACTTGCCGTCTCCGCAAAGGGAAAAGAGAAAACTAATATTTTACAAGGCGTTTCCACCTGATATGGCTATGATTCGTGACGATTTAAGGGAGGGATATTTAAAGAACATCAATATAAAAAAAGGAACACTTAACCTGATCTATTCATGGCTGTTCCTTGCCATTTTATCATTGGTATTAGCCGGTCTATTTGCATTTCTTATAGCTTTGGCACGGACACCTGTTATAAAAGACTTTCTCCCAGGCAAAGATTACTTCTATACAGCGCTCGTAATACACGTGGATCTTGCCTTTGTAATATGGTTTCTCGCATTCATGGGTGTCCTCTGGACGGTAAGCAGCACCATAATTCTTCGTGCCGATATCAATAGCAAGACCCCGGGTTGGCTTGGTTTCTTTGCATCTGCAACAGGAACGCTTTTTTTGATTATACCGGCCATTTCAGGGCAGAGCAAACCCCTGCTCTCAAATTATGTGCCTGTGTTAACACATCCATTCTTTTATGCAGGTTTGATCCTCTTTGCATCGGGCATACTTATAACTATAATCAATACCTTTCTCACTGTAAGAAATGCTATAAAGATAAAATCGTTTCCCCGACCTTTCCCACTTATCAGTTATGGGATGGTACTTGCGGGCATAACCGTCTTTATCGCATTCTTATGCTTCTTGCTCGCTTATATATTCCTCAATAGAAGCCCTCTAATTAATCCCTTAGAAGGCGCATTTTTTGAACGTCTGTTCTGGGGTGGCGGCCACATATTGCAATTTTCCAACACGATTGGCATGGTAACTGCTTGGATATTTCTGGCATATCTTATCTTGGGAACCGCCTTACCCGTCAGCGATCGTATTGCCAAGTTCTTTTTTGGGATATTCATACTGTTCGTAATCCCGGCCCCTGTCTTGTTCTTCACAAACGACATAACAGACCAGGTATACAAGGAGGGCTTTACTGCCCTTATGCAGTTTGGCTTTGGGCTCAGCACAGGACTTTATGCTATGGCTATACTATTTATTATTTGGAGAGTTGGTTCAAAAAATGATTCTGCCTTTAAAATAAGAATTCTCCCATGGGATGAACCGGGTTTTTCATCCCTTGTTTTTTCAATCATACTCTTCGGGCTCGGGGGTGGGCTTGGATTAATGATACGGGGGAGCAATGTAAAGGTACCGTCTCACTATCACGGTGTGATCGGCGGTATAACGATAGCCTTTATGGGTCTTACATACTATATCCTCCCTCTACTCAAAAAAAAGATATACAGCCTGAAGATGGCAAGGGTTCAACCGTATCTCTATGGGATAGGTCAAACAATGTTTGTGCTTGGTATGTTTTGGGCGGGAACATACGGTATGTCGCGTAAAACATTTGGACAGGCTGAGGTATTGAGATCCTATACTGAATATGTAAGTATGACGATTATGGGATTGGGGGGATTTATTGCTGTATTGGGTGGGGGGATGTATGTTATAAATATCCTTCTTTCTTTATTGTCACCGAGTAGAAAAGGGGACGGATTTATTTATTGACACATATTCTAATGTCAAGATTATAGACCTGACCCCCTATGTTTTTCGGAAAGGTTTATTATGGAAAGTACATTGGAGCATAGTGACAAGATACATATAAGAGACCTCATGGTAAGATGTATTATCGGGATCAATGAAGAGGAGAGAGAAAAGAAGCAGGATGTTATTATAAACATTACGCTTTACTGCGATATCAGGAAGGCGTGCCGGACAGACAGTATCAAAGACTCTGTAAATTATAAAACGGTGAAAAAAGATGTTATCTCTCTTGTAGAGAACTCTTCGTTTTACCTGCTTGAGAGATTGGCGGAAGAGGTTGCTGCGCTCTGCCTTAAAGAATCTCTTGTGAAGAAGGTTATTGTAACGCTTGACAAACCCGGCGCTCTGCGTTTTGCCCGCTCTGTGGCTGTGGAGATAGTAAGGGAAAAGTAGAAGGAAGAATTTGAGGATTAAAATCTTAAGCCTTAAGCAGAGACCGGACAAAACAGACGTTTATGGACAGACGCTAATTATCCTTGCATACAGTTCAGGCAGTGCGCGGTTCAGCCTGTCGGCGCCTGCGACCACGGCGTAGTTGCCCTTTCCAAAAAGGCGGGGCAGGTACTCTCTGGCATGTGTGTCGATTGTAAGACAAAAGGGCACTATCCCGTCTCTGTTAAGTTCCTTTATAGCCATGCGTGTGTCTTCTACCCCGTATCTTCCTTCATACATATCCAGGTCGTTTGGTTTGCCGTCGGAGATGACAAACAGGAGTTTTAGCCTTGATGGTTCCTCTCTAAGTATGGATGCGGCGTGTCTGACGGCAGGCCCTATCCTTGTGTATTGATATGGAATAAGCCCTTCAATGCGGTTCATCACCGCACTGTTATAC
>JALXFI010000073.1 GCA_027069035.1 bacterium | reverse complement strand
GTATATAAAGACCCAGGATGTAGAGAAAGAAGATGAAGATTTCAAGATTAGCCCCTAAGTCGGTCTTTCAGCCGACAGAACTTTGAACCTACCGCCTTCCAGGCGGTAGTGGTTCAGTTATAAAAGTATTGAAGTTGTACCGTTTAGCAATATTCCCAAAATAAACCTATAATAAGTTCTGTAACCGTTGTAAAATAGTGTGGTAGCTGGAGCAAGGAGTAGAGGGATTATTATTTATGGAGACTAAGTCTGAATATCAAGCATTGTTTAAGCTTGCCTGTGCTGACCTATAGAAGGAAAAATAAAGATTAGTATGATGAACTTTAAAAAGGTAGTCATAAGGCTATCTGTTTTTTTATTTATTATGGCCATTGTAAACGGAGCTCTTTCTGTTGTATTGGGGGGACAGGATCCATCAACAGATAACGACAAGATAAAGGTTATAGGTGGAGATGTGGGTTCAGGGTTGAAAGATTTAAAGCCTGTGCTGGTTAAATTGGATGGTAAAGGTGATGGGCGCTTTGATGTAAAACAAGAGGGCATCTATGAAATATGGTTAAGGAGCGACGTTAAAGGGATAGATGATGTTGAGGCTATAAGTATTGACAATGAAATGTATGAGATTAAAAAAGAGAATATAAAGGGCAGGTGGTTGGAGGTCGGCACTAAAAGGATTAAACCGGTATGGGGGAGGCACAAAATTTCAGTCATAAGTCGTAAGTCAAGAGACGATAGTCTTCAGGACATGGAGGTGGTGATTGTTTCTGAGATAAAACTGAAGGAGTATGAAAGGTTATTAAAGCAAAAGGAGATAAGTTATCTCTTTTATAAGGAGAAGGAGGATGATGATTCATCCGGAACAAGTGTATTAAAACCGATTGGGAAGAAGGAGTTCTATATACCAAACACCGGTAATTATGAAATAAGCGCCGTTGTAAGAGCAAAAAGGGAGAAGGTGAGGGCTTATGTTGTAAATGAAGACTTTAAAGAAGGGATTTCAGACAATTGGAATTTAAGGATCGGTGATGCGCAGAAACAAATAAGTATTGCCTCAGAGACTGGAAAGGCTAAAGACGGGGGACTAAAGACTGAAGACAATAACGATATAATGCCTGTATTTATATTTGGAGATAATTTTTTTCATCCGATCTCCCTTTCCTATCCCCTTTCTGACGGTATGTGGCGTTGGATGTCGCAGGATGGCGAAATTATTATTTTTAATCCTCTTAATACAACGCTTGCTGTTGACCTGTCTTTTTCAATAGCCTCTTTTAAGGAGAAAAGAAATGTTCAAATTATTTTAAATGATAAGTTGTTAAAAAATCTTCTGCTTCCGGCGCCTGAGGAAGAGGTCGATAAAAGATTTTTGCAAAACGTTTCAAATCTTAAGGCGCTTGCAAACGGAAGCGGCATACCTAAAAGGGTCAATATCAATGGGGTTAAAATAAAACCCGGTATAAACAAGATGATTTTTATACCAACCCCATCAGCCGCACTTGTCGGTAAGGATGGAAGGTTTAATATAAGCATTGCTATTAGGGACGATTTTAAGCTTAAGTTGTCATCAGGCGCAACGAAAGGAGATGCGGCTTACTGGAAGAACAGAAGAGAATTTGATGCTGAAGCTAAAGACGGGCTCCTCTTGCTGAAAGATGGTTACAACGGCAGGGCAGATGAGATAGCCTGGGTTACACGAAGTTTTGACAACATTAATCTGAATAAAACACCTGTATTTATATTAAAATATTCGTGGGCGGACCGTGAGGTTCAGGCAATGGATGTTGGTTTCAGAATAGACACCGATGATGATGGAAAGGAAGATGTCTATCTTACAAGAGAAATTAACAAACCTGTTATGGGAATAAATAAGTTTGAAATAGACCTTTTGGAAGAGATTTATCAGGACTTTCCTGATGCCGCAATCGGTAATCCGTATCTTGTTGGCATCGATATCTTTCCCCACAGAAATAAGGGAATTGATATCTCAGGAACAATAAAAGAGGGCGGCTATGTATATAAGATAAGGGGTGTTCAGGTGGCGTCTAAAGAGGCTTCGATAGTGCCTGTTGGGATGGGACGGATAAAGGATATTAAAAGTACAAAAAAGGCGGTATATACGGTGAGTCAGGATAATAAATCCCTTTTTGTATCTATCCCGTTGGGCGGCAGAAAAGGGTATTCCGCCGCCACTGCATTTACCATGCAATTGAGATATAAACCTGAAAAAAAATCCTTTCTCATGATACTTCCCTTCTATATGTCCGATACTAATGCCCAGAGTGTTTCTGTCTGGATTGGTTATGACAGTGGAGGTGATGGTAAAGCAGATGGATTTCAGCCGCTTGGCGTAAAGGTGCCGGTTTCAGGATGGAACCTTATAACCAGAGATATGAAGGAACCGATGCTTCTCTATGAGGCTGTCTTGCCTAAAGATATACCTTTTAGATATACAACTGAAGGGAAACGATTTCATAACTTTGTTGTTCTTAAGGATGGAGAGGCGCTTTCGCCCACATGGGATAATGATTTCAGGATTTCAAAAGAGCAGATTCAGGTTGACGGAAACAGGTTGGTCATAAACCTTCCGCGGGATAAAGACCCTGATAACTATAATTATGAGCTATACTATATCCCTCAAAGATGGATTATAGACAGTCCTCAATTTCCCGGTTTTAAAGAATATGCCTTTGAAATGGAAGAAGCAAAGGAATATCTGCCCGATGATGCGACACCTATGGAATTAAAACTCTTTCTTAAAGCAAAGCTGTCTAAA
>JALXFI010000072.1 GCA_027069035.1 bacterium | reverse complement strand
GTTCGATACGCAGAGATACTCAGGAAAGGGATAGCCGAGAGATATCCCGAGCTTGAGATATATCCTGTTGAAGAAGTGTTAAAAACCCCTGGTGATGCTTATTATCCTTATGTTATTGATGAGTATCGGAGAACAGGGAGCCTCTCTCACAAAACTCTTGGAATTCTTCGCAAACTTGTTGCTGTGCCAAGGTATATTGTCTTTGCCCGCATTGTTGAAAATATCGTCACGGAGGATAGAAATGAATATCCGGAAGAAACACCTGAGGAATATGAACTGCTCAAGGAACCATCTTCTACAAACAAAGATGAAGATGAGAAGGATTATTCCCTTTATGTGACCGTATGGGTAGAGCTTTCCACCACAAGGAAGATGACTGTCACGATAGATGTCTTCGACCTCATTAAAGGAAGCCGCAACTTAAGCGGTTTGATACACGAAAGCTCAACCCTTTATATAAAGCATGGCAGGCGGGAAAAGAAAGGTCAGCACGAAAAGTTCCTCAATGCCATAGTGCAGGGTGCGGTCGGGATATTTGCAGACTCAATGATGCAGCCACCAGCCCCTGACGAGGCCAAACTGCTTGACAGGGTATTCAGGAAGTTTGCCAGGGAGCTATCGGGAGGGGAGCATGAGGACCACGGGCCATCTCGGACAGGATCGGATTGAACTTTTCGTTGGTAATGACATGGAGATAGAGTCTGTTGTTATCCGTTACAAGTAAGTATGACAGATATGCTTAAGAACACGGTTGCAATTTTTATCTTTATATCATGTCTCTTTCCTGTATCTCTGTTTGCAGCGGATGCAGCGCCGGATGAATACATCCCGTCTGCCGATCTGATAGAGGGCAATATACGGGAGACGGATGTTACAGCGGCTGTGGAGGTAGTTGATGTTGTGAAGGAGAGGGGCATTCCCTCCAACGAAGATCTCGGATACATAATCTATCAGGTTACGGCGAAGGTATTTCACAGTTATCGGGGTACGTTTGAGAACGGAGATGAAGTTGTTTATAGATACCTTGCAGAGGCGGGCATTGAGCCGCTTATGCCCAAAACGAGACATATCGTCAGTCTCAAAAAGAAAGACGAAGGTTTCATAGTGCCGGATGTGGGGTACAGTTTTCCATATTCCGATAAGTTACAGACACTGTATCGCAAGGCGGCAGAAAAGGTTTCACGCTGACATTTGCCGTTTTGTAATTACAGATTGCTCCTGATGGCATTTACAGTATCAGAAAAACATGTCTTTAAAAGGAGGGGTTGCATGAAGAGATTTATTTATATTGGCATAGTCACTGTTTTGATTGTCTTCTTAAATCTTTATGGCCTTAAACAGGCATACGCCGTAACCATAGGTGCCGTTACCCCAAACCCGGCAAAAGTCGGCAGCGCCGTAACCATTACAGGCACATTCTCCGGGGCGTCTCTTAGCGCAAAGGTATCCTTTGGAGACGGAACTCAGTCGTCCTGTCTTACAACTTCAAACTTCTCAACAACACATGTCTTTAGAAGTGCCGGTGCCTTTACAATCACTGCAACAGAGTACAGGTCATCAGGATGCGTTCAGGTATTGGCATCTGTCAGCACATCTTTGAGTGTTTATGATCTTCTTATAAACAGGGCTGAGTTTAAGTTCACCGACGGCAGAGGTGATACGTCAATAGAAGAGGATGGAAAGCTGAGTCTCTCAGCGGTCATAAGGTATTCAGGCGCCGGCGTTCTTATGGGCAGGTGGGAGGTGGATGACATACCCGTAGGCGCCTTTAACAAAACCCTTATTACAGGCAGAAATGGCGGCACAGTCACAGTGGAAAGTCCCCTGCTTCCAACCTTTGATACAGGCAATCACGAGGTAAAACTTGTCATCATCAGGCCTTCTATATCTTTTACTTTTCCCACATTGGCCTATTTTGTCTTCCCTAAGGGCTCTCCGCCGGCAGAAACATCCACTTCAAGAAGTTATCCGCTTGTTGCCTCTGCTTCTTCTTACATACCTCCCCCCGAATGGGAGTTTTCAAAAGAGGGGAGGATTACATTCCTTTATGAAGATGACCTTGACAGATCGCCTGATTCATTAAGGCCTTTTGATACCTTTGACAGGCAGGTATGGGGGCAGGCTGATCTCAGCCTTATGGTAAAGAGGGGAAGAGACACCTTTACATTTGCGGCAAGCCCGCGATATTTCAATATGGATGAAAAAGGGGATGGAACGGACAGACTATGGAACCTCCCAAGTGTATATCTTTCTCTTGCCCATGATGGCGATAGGTGGCAGGGCAATATAGAGCTTGGAGATATAAATATTGACGAGAGTATGATGACGGTTTCGGGACTTACAAGAAGAGGCGTTGGCGCCGGTTTTGTCCTGTTTGACAGGGTGAAGGTCAAAAGTTTTAGTGTTAGAAATACCGATACCGTAGCCGTAAGCGATGGACTTGGCATAGGCGAAAGGGATTTCAGGCTCGATGGGGGCTCAATAGGCATAGATATCATGGAAAGAGGGCTCCTCACGGTTAAAACCGTATATCTTAACGGAAGGCTCGGTGACCAGAACTTTTTCAATATAGCCACAGGGGAGCCGCCGGTAAGGGGTGAAACAACCGGATTTGTCATCCTTTCATCACTGTCGGATTACGGAGTAACAGGTGAAATTGAGTTTGTAAAAAGCGATTTTGACAGCGATACCACAGACACAGAGGCATCAAAAAGAGACGAGGCAAAGAGGGCAAATATCTCTTTTACCCGCGGAGGAGCGAATCTTGGTGGGGAGATATTCAGGATTGGCAGAGATTTTAGAAGTATAGGCAATCTCGGCGCCCCATGGGATCAGGAGGGTTACAGACTATCCGGGGGATACGCATGGGAATCCGTCTCATTCAGCCTCTCCTTTGATGACTCAAGGGATAATGTTACCAAAGAGCTCGACCGTTCACAGATCGAGACTAAAACCGGCTCCGCAGGCATAAACTATTCTCCTTTTTCATGGCTGAACATCGGGGGCAATTATTCGAGGACTCTTCAAAACAGCAGATTCGACCCATTATATACTATACCGGTAGACAATAGCACCGACACATATGGGGCATCTTTTAATATCTATTACAAGAGCTTTACAGCCATGGCCGAAACAGATATCTCACGACTCAATGACAATAGTGAACTTAATCTCGATAACCGGTCATCCAATGTTACCCTAAGCGGCTCATATCAAAGGGAAGGGCTTTTATCGATCGCCCCCTCTTACCAGTTTGCAAGATTTAAGGATATCTCGACCATGGTGCGCACGGACTCCAAGGTCATCACTATAGACGGCTCTCTTGTTTTATTCCACAATATCATCAATCTCGATCTGAGAGGCTCAGCCTCTTATAATAAGTCCACGGACAACCTCCAGAAGGATAGAACCTATGACCTTTTTTCAAGACTTTCTCTAAATATAGGCAATATTGTCGAACATATCGGCTCTCAAACGGTCAGCCTTAAATATGAATACACAGATGTGAATGATGATGTCGATGACACCAACGACAGGACGGAAAAGATTATATTTCTTGCATTTGAGTCGTCTCTTGATTTTTAATGAACATTTTTTTCCTTACATGCCACTAAATGTTAGAGAACGAACTTTTAACAAAAGTCTCGGCAGGGGACGAAGCGGCCTTTCAAAGGCTCTATGAGATGTCTTACGGAAAGGTCTTTCGTTACCTTTACCGGATGACAGGGAGTAAAGAGATGACGGAGGATTTGCTTGTAGAAACATATACCGAGGTCTGGCGGTCGGCAAAAAGGTTTCGTGGAGAGGCGCAGGTCTCTACCTGGGTTATCGGCATTGCCAGAAATCTTGCAATGAATATGTTCAGAAAGAAGAAGCCTGAATTGAACATAGATAAATTGAGCGGTCAAATCCCTGCCGGACTGCAAGAATTCAGGGATTATGAAAGGACGGAATTGATAAAACTCGCTATCGATAGACTTTCACTCAAACAAAGAGAGGTCATCGAACTTGTATTTTTTAAGGGTTTTAAGTATGAAGATATCTCAAAGATTGTCGGGGTGTCTGTAAATACTGTTAAAACAAGGGTATTCCATGCAAAGAAGGAACTAAAGAACATCCTTAAAAATATGGGAGTTGAAAAGGATGATGTCTTATAAAAAGACAGATGACAGATCTATCAGAGAGCTTATCCCCTACTATGTAAAAGGGGAACTCTCTATTAAAGAGCAGGAAGAGGTAAAAAAGGCGCTTATTGAGGATGAGGGGCTGAGAAAGGAACTTAAGGAATGGGAAGAGATATACGGCGCATTTAAACTGGCGGATGATACCATGCCTCAGCCATCGGATGATCTCTACCGCAGGATAAAGGGTAGGATACGTAAGGAGAGAGAAGATGCGGTCTTTAAAAGATTAAAACTGTGGTTTGCAGCGCTGAACCCTTCGCCTGCCTTTAGCCTTGCGGTTATCGCTGTTCAACTGGTTATTATTGTTGCTGCCGGTATTTACATAACAAACCAGAACAAAAAGCTTACAACGCTGAGTGAATCAGGGATAAGAGAAGAGACAAAAGGAGATATTATAAAGATAAATGTTGTCTTTAGAGGGGATGCTTCGGAAGAAGATATCAGGAAAGCGCTGCTTTCACTCGACGCCAGGATAATTGACGGGCCGCATGCCTCCGGTCTCTATATTATCGCCATAAAGCAAGGAGACAAAACGGAGGATGTATTGAAGAGGCTAAGGGAAAGTGGTATTGTCATCCTTGCTGAAAGGAGATACTGATGAAGTCATTTTTTAGATTTTTTATATTGATATTTGCGGTGCCGTTTGTTTTTTATCCTTTTAAGGCATTCTCTCAAGCTCAACCTCTATCGCCTGCGGTCACCGCAGCGCCATCATCGTTTTCCGTGCTAAGCGGCAGGGACAGCGCCCTTGCAATTACATACACGTTCAGTGATTTGCCGGTTGGTGCAGGTGCGCTGAGTTCGCCAAAGGGGAGTTTTTTTGCCGGCAGTGAGTTGATCGGGGAAGATAGTACCCCGCTTAGTGTAAATATCGTAAATAATAAAGGCGCTGTCTCAGAGTCTGCAACCATTACGGCAGAGGTTATCGATATGGCGCTAAAGAAAGGTTTTAAAAGACTTTCATATAAAAGGGATTTCTTTATCGGGAGCAACAGGGTCTTAAGCGCCGATGTCGATATACACATAACCTTGGCAGGTCTTCTGATAAAGGGTGTTGACCTCTATTTTAAAGGCAGGAAGAAAGAGCTTACTATTAATGAGGACTCGTATCATCCGAAGGCTTATGCGGATATCATGTTTGAAGGTTCAGGAGCATTTAATGGTTACTGGGAAGTGGATGGCAAGATACTTTCCCGGATAAATAAATCTTTTGTTCATGTAAAGGTCTTAACCGTCGAGACGCCTGATCTGCCCTCAATACCTGTATCGGAACCCGGTATACACAGGATAAGATTTGTTGTTACAAAACCGGCGACCAGTGTAAAGCCTTTGCCTCTTAAATATTTTGTGCTGCCGGCAGAAATGTCCAAAAGAGAGAAAAACTTTGTTCCAGGGGAGATAATCACCGTTTTTAAGCCTGCCGATATTACTCAGGGTTATTTAGATAAGCTAACAAAAAAATACGGATTGACCATCCTTGACGACTATACGCTCTCTTCTATCGGACTAAGGGTGATAGTTTTTAAGGCCGTTGATAAGGCGGCTTTTTTGCAGACAATAAGGGAGATAGAAAGGGAAGGCATAGCTCTCATCACTCAGCCGAACTTTATCTTTAAAACATTGGCAGACCCCTTGAGAAGTCGACAATATGGCAATGATATACTCAAGATAGACATGCTTCACTCAACTTATAGGGGCAGGGATATAAGAGTCGGCATAATCGATACGGGGGTGGACATTTGGCATAAAGACCTTAAGGATGGGGTCATCTTATTTAAAAATTTTGTAAAGGGGGAGGACTATAAAGCCGAAATACACGGCACGGCAGTGGCGGGTATTATCGGCGCACGTATCAATGGCAGCGGCATAGAGGGTGTTGCGCCTGAAGCAGACCTGTTTACCTTCAGGGCTTGTAGACAGGTATCTGAAGACAGCCCTATGGGCGAGTGTTTTTCAGATAGTCTTTCAAAGGCCATTAATGCCGCAATCGTAGCTAAGGTTCAAATTGTGAATATGAGTCTTGGCGGAGGTGAGGATAAACTCTTAAAACTGCTTATCGACAGGGCAATCGGGCAGGGGATGATACTTATCGCACCTGCCGGCAATACTAAATCACTTCGCAAACCGGTGTTTCCGTCATCATATCAAGGGGTAATATCTGTCGGAGGTCTTGATGAAAGAGAAAAACCCTATCCCAACCCTGAGGTAACAGAAAAGGCATCCGTAAACGCCCCTGCCGTAAATATTCTTACCACATTTCCAAACAATAAATATAATTTCCTCAGTGGGACATCTTTCTCATCCGCATATATAAGCGGCATACTTGCCCTTGCGTATGAAAAGAACAAAGGCCTGAATACTTCCATGATACCACCGTATAGTAATCTCTGTAAGTGGGAGGGAGAATTGTTTGATATCTCTATGTGTGAATAATAGCCTTAAACTTTACTCCAAACTTCGGAATATATAGATATAGATAAGGGAATTTTTCATTATTAAAGTTAGGGTCTCAAATGGAAGAGGCTATTGGAAGAATGGAACATGGTGAGGGTCCGGACAGGATAGAGGAAAAGATGGGCGACCTGCTCTTACCCAAATCCCACGATAGTGGGACTTGAAATTGGCAATATATCTTTAACTGCTGTGTTCTCGGCGATTTTTTTTCTCACCGTACCGGTTATGTACGCCTCAAAAGAAAAATCGCCTGCGGCCTTGCATTTAAAGCGTCTTGCCAATTTGCCCAAAAACCTATCTCTGTTTTTGGGTCTTAGAAGAACCTTTTGGATTATTTAAAGTTTTTTTTATTATTTATTTCTTTAATAATCTGCATGTTTTGAAGAGAAATTGTATTTTCCGGGTTCAAACTCAAAGCCATTTTATAATTCTTCATTGCATCTTGCAAAAACCCTTTTTTTGCATAAGCATTACCAAGAACAGCATAGATATCGCTAATATAGTTTTTATCAACCAAATCAACTGAAAACTTCAAAGCATTCTTGTAAGATAGTATGGATTTGTCAATAGAGCCTTTTTGATAGTAAGTAAGGCCAAGATTATAGTATGTCATATAACCATCGGGTTTTATTTTCAGAGCCTTTTTATAATGCCTGATCGCAAGATCCAATAAACCCTTATCATAATAAATAGCGCCCAGATTATTGTGTGCCTTATAACCATCAGGCTGTATACTTAAAAATCGTCTGTAGTGCCTGATTGCCAGATCAAACAGCCCTTTGTTCTGATAGGCAATGCCCAAATTATATTGAGCGTCCGGCAAATCTGGTTTAAACGATAATGCTTTATTATAGCTTGCTATTGCCTTTTCAATATCTTTCCTGTCATAGTAAGCAAGCCCCATATTGTTGTAAGCTTCCGAATAGTCAGACTTTAAAATCAACGCCCTTTTATACAATTCAAGCGCCTTATCAAACTTTCTTTTCTTATAGTAGACCCATCCAAGGTTATTGTAGGCTAATGGGTAGTCGGGTTTTAAAACCAACGCCTTCTTATACAGTTCAAGCGCTTTATCAAACTCTCCTTTTTCATTATAGGCATAACCAAGATTAACATATGGTCTTGCCTTATTTGGGGATTTTGAAACAACATCTTCACACAAGGTCTGTCCATCTTCCCATACCAGATTTCTCTGATAGGTAAAAAAGGATAACAAAACTGCAATAGCTGCAAAAATACAATTAAAACAAAAACCTCCCCTACCCCAAGCCAATCCCCTTTTTAGTTGAAATTTAGTAACAGAACCATTCATTACAGAAAGCTCTCCTTTATGCCGTCAAGGTCAGGTTTTTCATAGGTCATCTGTAATGTCCTATATTTTATCAGGATAACAAAGTTATTAAA
>JALXFI010000071.1 GCA_027069035.1 bacterium | reverse complement strand
TAACAGCCCTCCTTTTCTTCTCAGGATCTCAGAACATCCAATATCCTGTCAATGTCCTCCAAAGAATAGAATTCTATTTCTATTTTACCTCCTTTGCCTTTTGACTTTATTTCAACCTTTGTTCCCAGAACCCTTTTCAATTCGTCCTCAAGTGACCTTATGGATGCAGGTTTTAGTACCTTCTTTTTTTCTCTATCCCTTTTATTGAAATTTTTAACAGTCCTTTCCGCAGCACGTACGGACATACCGTATTTTATTATCTTGCGGCATGTTTCCCTTTGTGCAGCAGGCATTTCCAATGCAAGCAGCGCCCTTGCGTGGCCGGCGCTTATCGTGCCTTTAGAAAGTTCTTCCCTGATCTCTTTGGGAAGTTTAAGCAGTCTTAAGGCATTGTTTACAGTGGTTCTGTTTTTTCCGACCCTATGCGCAACCTCCTCCTGAGAATAATTAAATTCATCAAGCAGTTTTTTGTAGGCCTGAGCCTCTTCCAGGGCGTTTAAGTCCTCTCTTTGAAGGTTCTCCACAAGGGCAAGCTCGAGACTCTCTCTGTCGTTTACATTAACCACAATTGCCGGAACATCTTTTATTCCAGCCTTCCGTGAAGCCCTCCACCTTCTTTCACCTGCAATCAATTCATAGCCACTATCCGTCCTTCTAACCACTAAAGGTTGAATTACACCTTTTTCTTTTATTGATTGAGCCAGCTCATTTATACCTTCCTCACCGAATACCTTTCTTGGCTGAAATTTGCCGGGAAATATCTCATCAATACCAATCGTAACTATCCCTCCGGTATTTTCATCCGACGTTTTTTTTGGGATTAAGGCCTCCAGTCCCCTTCCAAGCGCATTTCTCTTTCCCATCAGCCCCTCCTCAACACATAAATTCCTGAGCCAAAGTAAGATAACTAAAGGCGCCCTTTGACTTTATATCGTACATAATGATCGGTTTGCCAAAACTCGGCGCCTCGCTCAGCCTTACATTTCTCGGAATCACGGTTTTAAAGACCTCATCTTTAAAATGTTCTCTTACATCTTTCTCTACCTGACGACATATATTATTTCGTGCATCAAACATAGTAAGAAGTATCCCTTCTATCACAAGTTGAGAGTTAAAACCCTGATTGATAAGTTTTACGGTTTCTAAAAGTCGAGTCAACCCTTCGAGTGCATAGTATTCACATTGAAGAGGAATAATAACCGATTGAGAGGCTATAAGCGCATTAACCGTCAGCAACCCTAAAGAGGGTGGACAATCGATCAATATATAGTCATATCTATTTAAAATCGATTTAATTATCGATGAAAGCCTGAATTCTCTTCTATCCATTCCAACGAGTTCTATTTCGGCGCCTATAAGGTCGGAGTTGGATGGTATCATTTGAAGATATGGAACCTCTGTTTGCTTAATAACATACTCCACGCCTACATCATCAATTATGGCATGATAAATGGTTTTGCCGACATTATCCTTGTCTATTCCAATGCCACTTGTGGCGTTGCCCTGAGGGTCAAAATCTATAAGCAGGACCCTTTTTTCAGCAGCCGCAAGGCATGCGGCAAGGTTTATTGCCGTGGTTGTCTTGCCCACACCACCCTTTTGATTTACAACGCTAACAATCCTGCCCATAAGCGAGCGTCTCCAAAAAGCTGTCGATACCAGAACAAATAAACCAAATCAAATACTTACAACACAAAATGCTTAAATTTTTATATAAAAAAATTAAACCTTTTCTATAATAAATAATTTAAGAAGTTTACCATAGGGAATAGACCTTTAAAAGGACTTTTTCTTTCTCAAATCCCGCGATAGCGGGATTTGAAATTGGCAATACATCTTTAACTGCTGTGTTCTCGGCGATTTTCTTTCTCACCGTACCGGTTATGTACGACTCAAAAGAAAAATCGCCTGTGGCCTTGCATTTAAAGCGTCTTGCCAATTTACCCAAAAACCTATCTCTGTTTTTGGGCCTTTACAGTTCATTATCGTATAAAGCAAAAGAGGATTAAAAGCATTCAGTGATTTCTGTGCTTTCAGTGGTTAAAGTTCTAAATCCTCGGTGGAACACGCAACCCTCAGAGGGATGTTTCACGTGAAACATCCCTCTTTATCACAGCAACAAACGTCTTTCTGAGAGAGGACGGCAAAGGTATCTCCTTTATTTCTGCGACTTTATATCCATCATAGTTTCTCTTTGTTACCTCTTTAATGGTATTTTTACCCTTTAGTAGAGCTATCCTTCCTCTTTTATTAAGCGCATATTTGCTCGTATTTAACATATCTTGAGTCGATATAGAAGCCCTTGACACAATAACATCAAACCTTTCCGACATCTTATCCATTCCATAAATATCTTCCACCCTTTTGTTTATAACAAAGACATCCTCTATTGCAAGCCTTCTTATAATATGCCTTAAGAATGTGCACCTCTTTAAAGAAGAATCAAGAAGAAACGCCTTTATAGAAGGGATTATCATCTTTAACGGAAGCCCCGGGAAACCGGCCCCGGAACCAATGTCGAGAACCGTTGAGTCGGGATTTATAAACTCTGCAAGAGCAAATGAGTCAAAAAAATGCCGTACAATAATGTCTTTCTCCTTTTTTAAAGAGGTGAGGTTTATATGAGTATTCCACTCTTGAAGCTCTTGTAAGTAAAGAAGAAAACTCTCGGCAACCGCTTCAGGCAGGCTAAGTCCCATACCCCTTCCGCCCGATATTATTAACTTCTTTAAATCTTCAGTATTTTCACGCAAGATTAAGCCTTTTAAGGTAGATCAACACAATGGACATGGCCGCAGGCGTTATTCCGGATATACGCGCCGCCTGGCCTATCGAAGACGGTCTTATCAAGGTCAATTTTTCTCTCACTTCCCTTGAAAGTCCGTATATCTTTTCATAATCAAGGGCAGGAGGAAGTTTAATATCCTCCATATCCCTGAATTGCCTTGCCTGCTTTTTCTGTCTTGTTATATAGCCTTCATATTTGACCCTTATTTCAACCTCCTCGGCCACTTCCTTATCCAATAAATTTTCTTTGCCCGCTATATTAAAAATATGGGATATAGAGGTTTCCGGACGTCTTAAAAGTTCCTTTAATGTATAAGGCTTATTTATAACGGATGTACCATAAGATTTAAGCCGCTTATTCATTTCGACTGTGGGCATAATCCTTGTATCTTCAAGAAATTTCTCGCATTTTTCAATTTCTTTCTTTTTCGCTAAAAACCTCTGATAAACTTTATCGCTCACAAGCCCGAGCCCGTAGCCCTTTTCTCTCAATCTAAGGTCTGCGTTGCCCTCTCTTAAAAGCAGTCTGTACTCAGCTCGCGACGTAAATATCCTGTACGGCTCGCCTGTACCCCTTACGACAAGATCATCTATAAGAACACCAATATAGGATTCCGCTCTGTCCAACGTGAACTCACCAAGCCTTTTTACCTTTAAAGCCGCATTAATGCCGGCAATAAGCCCTTGAGCCGCCGCCTCCTCGTAGCCTGATGTGCCGTTTATCTGCCCCGCAAGAAAAAGATTTTTTATTAATTTTGTCTCTAACGTTGTCTTTAATTGAACAGGATCAACAAAATCATATTCTATCGCATAACCAGGTCTTACAATTTCAACATCTTCAAGTCCTTTAATACTCCTGAGCATCTCTTTCTGGACATCTACCGGGAGACTTGTGGAAAGACCGTTTGGATAATACTCTACCGTATCATAACCTTCCGGTTCCAAAAAGATCTGGTGTCTGTCTTTATCGGCAAATTTTATGACCTTGTCTTCTATGGAAGGGCAATACCTTGGACCAATGCCCTTGATAACACCGCTGTAAAGAGGTGATTTGTGTAAATTTTCCTTTATAATCCTGTGTGTTTCAGGGTTGGTATAGGTGATATAACAGGGAAGTTGTTTTCTATTTATCTCTTTTGTTGTAAAAGAAAATGGTTTTGGACAAATATCGCCGTCCTGCCGGACAAGTCCTGAAAAATTAATACTCCTGCCATCAAGTCTCGGACATGTCCCGGTCTTAAACCTTCCCATCCTGAACCCTGCGTTAAGTAAGGATTTAGAAAGGTTAACAGAAGGCAAATCTCCCGCCCTGCCTCCGGGGTAATTTACCATTCCTATATGTATAAGCCCTCTTAGAAAGGTTCCGGTTGTTATTACAACACACCCGCCTTCTATCTCTTCTCCTGTTTGTGTTGACACACCTCTAATACTGCCACCTTCAATCAAAACACTGTCAACAAGCGCCTGCCTTATATGAAGATGTCTTTGATTTTCAAGCACACCTTTCATCCTCTTACGGTATAAAAGTTTATCGGCCTGCGCACGGGTAGAGCGAACGGCCGGCCCCTTGCTTTCGTTTAGGCTTCTAAACTGTATAGCGGTGGCATCTATGTTTTTGGCCATCTCTCCTCCAAGCGCATCTATCTCCCTGACAAGATGCCCCTTTGCAAGCCCCCCTATCGCAGGATTGCAGGACATATGTGCAATGGTATCAAGATTTATCGTTATAAGAAGTGTTTCACAGCCCATCCGTGCCGCTGCAAGCGCCGCCTCGCACCCTGCGTGCCCCGCCCCTATAACTATTACATCATATCCCTTTTCCGACATCCCTGCTCCACCGTCTTTAGTTAATGTTTCACGTGAAACATTTTTTATGGTTTACATATTAACAAAGCCCAAAGAGCAAATCAAGTTGACAGAATTGTCCAAAAACTGAGATAGGTTTTTGGGTAAATTGGTTATATTTATCAATAAAAGGATTTAAAATCTTTTTCATGGACTTTAATGTCTTTGAAACTCAGTCTAATAAGTTTATGTAATGCCCTTAACATAAAAACCATTTTTTTGTTGATAAGAAGGCATAAGAAAGATATAGTTAATGCAAGTAAAATTGCTAACTTTATCTGCAAATGAAACAGACAGATATTCTTCAGCTAAATATCAAATCAACAACGACTTGTCTGTGTATTGCATAACTTATTGTTTTTAATATCATTTTCCAGTGGCGGAATGTAATCCATGGATCCTTTTGATCTCATAGTAATCGGAGGCGGCGCTGCGGGGCTCGTTACGGCAAGCGGCGCGGCCAAGCTTGGGGCAAAGGTTGCCCTTATTGAAAGAGAAAGGCTTGGGGGTGAGTGTCTGTGGACTGGATGTGTTCCAAGCAAAGCTCTGATAGAGGCTTCCAAGCTTAAACATAAAGTATCTCAGGCAAAAAAGGAGGGCTACGCTGCCGGAAATTTAAGCATGGATATTCCCGGTGCCATGGAACATGTTCGAAAGACCATACTCGCCATACAACCGCATGACGACCCAAAACGCTTTGAAGCGCTTGGAGTCGAGGTTATACAGGGTAAAGCGGTTTTTACAGGTCAGGACCGTATAGAGGTAAACGGCCAAACACTTGTAGCCGGCCGTTTCTGTATAGCTACAGGAGGGGATGTTATAGTGCCACCCATCGATGGGATCAATGATGTTCCGTATAAGACGCACGAGACCTTCTTTGATATAAAGGAACCTGTTGAGCGTCTCCTGATCATAGGCGCAGGCCCTATCGGCTGTGAATTGGGGCAGTCGATGCTGAGGCTCGGAAGCAGGGTTACGCTTATAGAGACTTTAGACTGTATCCTTCACAACGACGACCATGAACTTGCCTGCCTTCTTCACAGCCACCTTGAGTCGGAAGGCATGGATATACGCGTTGGGGCTCGTGCTGCCAAGGTCAAAAGCACGAATGGAAAGGTTATCCTTACATGCACCAAGGATGACAAGATATTTGATATAGAAGGAGACATGCTCCTCTTTGCAACAGGCAAAAGGCCGCGCACCTCCGGTCTGGGGCTTGAAAAGGCAGGGGTAAAATACGATAAAACCGGCATCCTTGTAGATTCAAGCATGCAGACTTCAAACCCAAAGATATATGCCTGCGGAGACGTGACAGGTCCCTACAGGTTCACCCATATGGCAGAATACCAGGCCGGTCTCGTCATTAGTAATGCCCTTATCCCTCTGCTGCGCAGAAAGGCGGATTTTAAGGTAGTTCCATGGTGTACGTTTACCGACCCGGAACTTGCCCATGCGGGTCTTTCCGAAGAAGATGCCAAAAAGAGGTTCGGTGCTAAAAACATACGTATATGGAAATATGAACTTAAGGAAAACGACCGGCATATTATTGACGGGGCAACAGGCGGCATAGCGAAACTTATAACCCTTTCCAATGGAAAGATACTGGGGTGTGATATGCTTGGCGCCAATGCAGGCGACATCATACATGAATATGCGCTTGCCATTAAAAAAGGTCTTAAAGTCGGTGATATATCAGGACTTATTCATATATATCCAACACTTGCACAGGCAAACAAGCGCCTGAGCGACGCTTATTTTGCAGAAAAGTTCTTTCAGGGAAAGATACCTAAGATCGTTGGATGGTGGCTGAAAAGAACCCGTCCTAAAGCAGATAAACTCCACTAATTATTAAGATTCGGAGGTTAAGGTTTGACATCTTTAACTCTTGGTGTTGATTTAGGCGGAACAAAGGTAAGGACTGCCCTTGTTGATCCGGAAGGGAATATCGTATTTTCGCACCAGCACCCCACAAATCGTACAGGCGGATATAAAGGGGTTATAAGCGATATTGTATCGTGTGTAAGAAACTGCCTGAGTGAGTCATCCATGAAGGCTATAGCCTTAGGCATGGGTGTGGCCGGGCAAGTCGATGCATCAAGCGGCACGGTTCTCTTTGCCCCCAATCTTGGATGGAGGGATGTCCCCCTTCAATCTGAACTTGAAAAAGCCTTGCAATTACCGGTGGTTGTAGCCAATGATGTGCGGGCAGCGACTGTCGGGGAGTGGTATTACGGCGCCGGTCAGGGCATTGGTGATATCGTTTGTATCTTTGTAGGCACCGGCATCGGGGGCGGGGTGATAAGCGGCGGACGCCTTCTTGAAGGTGCCACCAATTCGGCGGGTGAACTGGGTCATATAACCATTGTCACAAATGGACGTCCGTGCCATTGTCCAAATCTTGGATGCCTTGAGGCCTATGCGGGCGGGTGGGCAATCGCTGAACGCGCAATAGAGGCGGTGAACAAAGACCCGGAGGCCGGTCGGATGCTTGTGGAGTTGGCGGGCTCCGCAAATTCAGTTACAGCCGCAACGGTTGGCGAGGCCTACATTAAAGAAGACAGTCTTGCCCGCAGATTGGTTGAAAAAACAGGAATGTATCTTGCCAGCGGCATCGTCGGGTTAATCAACGCCTTTAATCCGGCCTTGTTAATACTTGGCGGCGGTGTAATAGAAAAACTGCCCGTATTAATTTCCATAGTTGAGCAGGGCGTTCAGATCCATGCGCTTCAGGCTGCCAATATCTCGCTTCTTATAGAAAAGGCCAGACTGGGGAATAATGCAGGCGTTATAGGCGCCGCAACACTATCAAGAATGAAGGCATTAGGAGAAGTAAATGAATAGAATTGATCAAATCTGTATAAACACGATACGCACCCTTTCAATGGATGCAGTTCAAAAGGCAAACTCAGGCCATCCGGGCACGCCTATGGCGCTTGCCCCTATAGGCTATCTGCTCTTTACAAGGCACATGAAACACAATCCTAAAAACCCAAAATGGTATAACCGTGATCGTTTTATACTCTCCTGCGGACATGCTTCAATGCTCCTGTACAGCTTACTGCATCTGACCGGTTATGATGTATCTCTCGATGATTTAAAGGCCTTTCGCCAGTGGGGATCCAAGACGGCAGGTCATCCTGAGTATGGTGAAATACCCGGAATTGAGACAACTACAGGCCCATTGGGACAGGGGTGCGGAAATTCCGTGGGAATGGCAATCTGTGAGACTCATCTTGCGGCGCATTTCAATAAAGGCGGGCATAAGATAGTTGACCACACAACCTTTGTGCTTTGCAGCGACGGCGATCTTATGGAAGGGGTGTCACAGGAGGCTGCCTCGATTGCCGGTCATTTGAAACTTGGAAAACTGATATGGATATACGATAACAATCAGATCACCATAGAAGGCTCTACAT
>JALXFI010000070.1 GCA_027069035.1 bacterium | reverse complement strand
GTTATATATGTTTCCTTCCTTTAATATCTTTAGTGTTTCTATGCCGGCGGTCATTGCAAGCGGATTGCCGGAGAGTGTGCCTGCCTGATAGACCGGGCCTGCAGGGGCAAGGAGGCTCATTATATCCTTTCTGCCGCCGAACGCACCTACGGGCAGTCCGCCTCCGATGATTTTTCCTAAACACGTAAGGTCGGGCACAATGCCGAACAATTCCTGAGCGCCTCCATATGACACCCTGAAACCACTCATAACCTCGTCAAATATGAGAAGCGAGCCGTGTTCTTTACACAGGTCTTTTACCCCTGTAAGAAAATCTTTATCCGGCTGTATAACGCCCATGTTGCCGGGCACCGGTTCAAGGATTACTGCGGCTATTTCTTCTCCATATTTGTCCATGATCCGCCTTAGAGACTCCACATCATTAAATACTGCCGTATATGTAGTCCCTGCTATATCAGAGGGTACGCCCGGGCTTGTAGGAACACCCAGCGTCGTAGCCCCTGAGCCTGCCTTTACAAGGAGTGAATCCACATGGCCGTGGTAGCAGCCCTCAAACTTTACGATTTTATCCCTCTTTGTATATCCCCTTGCAAGTCTCAGTGCACTCATTGTAGCCTCTGTGCCCGAATTTACCATCCTTACCATCTCAATAGAAGGGTATGCCTCTACAACCAGTTTTGCAAGTTCAACTTCTTCCGGTGTCGGCGCCCCGTAACTTGTACCCTTGTCGACTGCCTTTTTCAGGGCATCTATAATCTTAGAATTGCAGTGCCCGAGTATCATAGGCCCCCATGAGCCAACGTAATCTATATACTCTTTTCCGTCAACATCGTATATCCTGCATCCCTTGGCTTTTTCTATAAAAGGAGGCGTGCCGCCTACTGCCTTGAATGCTCTTACAGGGCTGTTTACGCCGCCTGGGATAAATTTTTTGGCATCCTCAAGTAATTTTTGCGATACGGAATTAGTCTCTGGCATTGGTGTCCTCCATTTATTTAGTATGTTTATATACTCAATTGTGTCTCCTAAATAACACAGGATTTTAAGATATGTCAATTGAATTAAGAAATTTAACGCATATACCTGTTGCCATCATAGCTACAATGGTTCTTATGGCATTTGGCGTTGTAAAAGGGGTAAGCTGAAACACTGCCGCATGGAAGACGGTAGTGGTTAAGTTGTAAAAACGCTTTATCTCTTGTACGTGGCAAAACCATATATGCGTTTTACTGCAATGTTTTTAAGCGCTGCCTCCGGTATCGTTAAACAAGCATCTCCGTTTTTGCCGCCATGATAAAATCATTAATATGGAGGGCTTTTATTTTATGGGTCCACCATGTAACCGTTACACTCCCCCATTCGGTTAAGATTGAAGGATGGTGATTTTCTTCTTCCGAGACGGCGCCGACTTTATTTGTAAATTCCAAAGCTTCTTTAAAGTCTTTGAAGTTATAAGACTTTTTCAACTTTTTAATTCCGTTGGATTCTATAATTTTCCATTCAGGAAGAAGCGGCATCAGTTGAGAGATTTCCTCTTCGGAAACACGGGACGCTCCAACATGACATGCCTCACACTTTTTTTTGCTTAATTGAGCCATTGTTTTTCCCTCCCATCCTCTCTCTCTATATCCAAAAACCTATCTCTGTTTTTGGGCTATATTTATATATTGCAATATTTCGTGGTCTGTCTTAATCTTTAAGCAGGAAACAACTTTATAAAAAACTTGATTTTATAACAAAACGAATAAAATGGCCATTAGTTTTAATTTGAAGATTATGAAGACCCATTCTATTTCTTCACTGCACTACCCAAAAACAGAGATAGGTTTTTGGGTAAATTGGCAAGACGCTTTAAATGCAAGGCCGCAGGCGATTTTTCTTTTGAGGCATACATAACCGGTACGGTGAGAAAGAAAATCGCCGAGAACACAGCAGTTAAAGATGTATTGCCAATTTCAAATCCCGCTATCGCGGGATTTGGGCACCACCTCCGCATTGACCCTTACCGGACTCGCAGGTGGGGAATTCCCTGCCCCTTCCAGCCTCTGAAGGGTTGGCTTTCCCCTGCTGAAGAATGGGGGCATAAAGCCCCACTCCTGCTTGTCCGATTGGGAATGAAGCCTACAGGCTATTAGGAATGATACGATGAATAAGAGTATCAGACGCTTAGAGCCTGTGGCTGACATTGCCAATGCTCGCGGTGAGTTTCGCTCAAAAACAGAAGGGGTCTGAAAAACTTTCGAAATTAACTCGATAACCATTATGGATAGTAGTAAAACGGATATTAAAAACAATAGAGAAGAACTTATCGTTAAAGTCTGCCCCGAGTATCACCGTCTTCTTTATGCAATCCTTAAGGTTATCTCTACCATCCCTTTACTGCTTATATCCCTTGTCTTATACCTCTCCGGCATTTTGCTTACCCTAACCATTATTGGAGCCGTTATAGGCATACCCCTTATTGTATCGACCTATGCTATTGATATTATAGCGATCTCAATGCTGTTAAACCCGCGCATTAAAACCATGGTTGTTGAGTGCCCAAAATGTTCAAATAAAAAGAGGGTTCTGCCTACGGTAATGAATGACTTTACCTGTAAAAAATGCAAAAGTATCGTAGAGATTAGGATTATCGATCAAGAGGAGTAGAGAGGCATCTACAAATAGTTGCGGAAACCGTAGCAATACCGATATTTACTCATTGGAAGATTCTTCAGGGAAAACCAGAATAAAAGGCCTTATCTCATACGTGGCAAACACCCCCTCTGTTACGTAAGGATCAGCTTTAATAAAGGCTTCTGCATCTTCTATGCACTCGGCTTCTATTACTATAAGACTGCCGCTTCCGTCCTTAAACGGCCCTGCAAGGATGAGTCTTCCCGCTCCGTCCACCTCTTTAAGCCTTTTTAGATGCTTCTCCCTAAAGATCTTCCTCTTTTCCTTACCTTCAGGGCTGTCTCTTCCAATCACAACAAACTTCATGTCAATCTCCTCCTTTTATCTTCCTTTCTAAATAGTAACAGGCAAAACCTGCTACCAATCAAACCGTAAGCTTTATAGCTCCGTTATCCTGTGTTTGTGAAATGTGTAGACGCGACCCCGTTATTTTCTTTTACTGTGTTTGTGAAATGTGTAGACGCGACCCCGTTATTTTCTTTTAAAATTTAGCTAACAGCTAAGTTTATTTTATTGACATAGATTAAAACAACCTGATAAGTTTTAAAGTTCACTACTCATCCAAGGAAAGAATATGGTTAATATTATACCTTTCAAAGGCATTGTTTACAACAAGGAAAAGATAAAAGATATTTCGCTTGTTACTGCTCCGCCTTATGATGTTATAAGCGGAGAGGGTATAAAGCGGCTTACGGATAAGAGCCCCTATAATATAGTAAGAATATTGTTGAGTAAAGATGAACCGAATAAGGACAGGTACAGCGCGGCGTCAACGATTTTAAACAAGTGGATGGAAGATGATGTCCTTATAAAAGATGAAAGACCCTCTTTCTATTTTTATGTGCAAAACTATGTCGTTGACGGCGTTAAAAAAACACGTAAAGGTTTTATAACTCTTTTAAAGCTTGAAGAATACGGGCCTGAAAGCCCTGTGATCCCTCATGAAAAGACCCTGCTTGGGCCAAAAAAGGACAGGCTCAAGCTGATGGAGGCATGCAACGCGCATCTCAGTCCTGTCTTTGGTGTTTATTCTGACGCTGAAAAGAAAATAAATTCTGTTTTTGAAGATGCAACGGCCGACAGTGAGATATTTTTCGAAGTTAAGGAAGAAGATGGAACCGAAAACAAGCTGTGGAAAATGTCCGATCCGGACAGCATTGAACTTATTACAGGGTTTATGAAAGAAAAGTATATTCTCATTGCCGACGGCCATCACAGGTATGAAACGGCGCTTGCCTACAGAGACAAGATGAGGGCAAAGACACCTCAATTCTCCGGCAGGGAACCCTTCAACTATGTAATGATATACCTTTCAAATATGGATGACGAAGGGTTTACCATACTTCCCACACACCGATTGGTTCACAGTCTTGAGGACTTCAAGGCAAAGGCTTTTTTAATAAATGCCCTTGAATTTTTTCTTGTGGAAGAGGTAAAGTTCAATGAAGAGATGGAAGAAGAAGTGCGCAGAGCCTTTTACAAAAAGCTTGAGCTAAGGGGCAGGGATATGCCTGCTTTCGGCCTCTTTATAAACGGGATAGACTCGTTTTTTATTTTGACACTTAAAAGTTTCGAGCTTATCAGTAAGATATTGAGAGATGATTTGCCCGAAGAGATAAAAAGGCTTGACCTTACCGTCCTCCATTCTTTTATACTCAACAAACTGCTGGGTATAAGTGAGGATGATCAGGCAAACCAGAGGAATATAGTATATATAAAAGACAGGGAAGAGGCGCTCAAACTGGTAAAAACCGATAAACACCAGATGGCCTTTATCCTGAATCCCCCTTCTATGCAGCGGATAGTCGATGCGGCTAAAACAAGGGGAAGAATGCCACAGAAATCCACATACTTCTATCCAAAACTCCTTTCAGGGCTCGTGATACATAAAATGTAACAAGATGAAACCCTATCAACCTTCTAAAAAAGAATCGCTTGACGGCATTCTTGATGTTAAGGTAGTTCAAAGAGCAAAAGGTTATCGTTTTTCCTCCGACCCTGTTGTTCTTGCTTCATTTATCCTGCCACTTAAAGACTCTGATATTGTGCTTGATATTGGAACCGGCTCGGGTATCATACCGCTCATCCTTTCCGGCAAAACGAAAAAAACCTTATTTTACGGGATAGAGATACAGAAAGAACTAATAACGCTTGCGGAAAAAAACACAAAACTCAACAGATGTTCCGATCGCATTAAGATACTTGAAGGGGATTTCAGGCATGCGCTAAAGGATTTTAAAAGAGGATATTTCTCTGTTATTGTAAGCAACCCTCCATACGGAAAAAAAGGTAACTGCAGGGTAAGCCCAAGAAGAGAGAGGGCGATTGCCCGCTGTGAGATAAAGTGGAGTATAGATGAATTTATCGAAACATGCTGTCTTCTTTTAGATGAGGCCGGAAGGGTGTGTCTTATATATCCTGTCAACAGATTCTTTGAGCTTACTTCAAGGTTTAAGAAGAAGGCGTTTTATATAAAAAGGGTACGGTTTATTCATCCCCGTCACGGAGCCAAGGCGGGGCTGTTTATGATGGAAGCCGTGAAAGAGAGGAGTTCTTTAAAGATTGAGCCACCCGTGTTTCTGACGGATGGCGTGGAAAAACTCTTTTGAAAAGGTTTTTTACTGCTTCCCCTTTGAGCTTTTAAGTCTCTTATCCTTTGAAATTATACTTAAAAGCGTGCTCCTGATATCGGCGTCCTTTACAAACGAGATATCCTTTTTGATCTCTTCTTTAACCTCTTCGGGAAGCTCCACAGAACACCATGCGGGTCTTTCTATCCTTTTCTTTTCCCCTTTAAAAGAGCCAATCTTAAAATTAATCGCATCAACACTCTCTTCTCCCGTAAGGGTATTGATCTTCTCAATGATTTGAGGACTTAAGAACTTAAGCTCCTGCATCCATGTTGAAGAGACAACCTTGACATAAAGGGTCTTCCCGATCAGGTTGGAAGGCTGAGCTTTTCTTGCTATCTCTGCGCCCACGGCCTTTCGCCACACCTTGCATATCTTGTATTCTGTAAGCCGTGCCTTTATTCCTAAACCGCTGAAAGAGTTTTCAAGGACATGACCGATATGGCTAAGACTCTTTGCCTTTTCTTTCATTTGCAAAACTGTAGGACTTTCCTCCAATTAACTGCCCTATTAAAGAAGAGACGAGCAGCAAGGGTATTACCTTATAAGTAAGGCCTGCTCTGAACCTTAAAAAAACAACAAAAGGGATGGGAAGATGGATTGCAAGAAACCATTTGACTGAAAATTTCCGCGTGCCGCCTCTGTAATAACCAAAGGGCAGATTGATTATAAAGGCAATGATGTTTAGAGAGTAGAGATTTAAGATTGTTCAACTCCTGTAAGTAATAAATTACGCTATCAGCGGGATTTGGGGCGGACGGCAACTTAACCGAACACCCGTTTATTATCAAGCAATTGACCTGTTTGTGTCAAGCCAAAAAAGAATGTCGTTTTTGTTCAAATCCCGCTGTGTCGGGATTCGGGTTATTCATATCTTTACTCGGCTTTAACCTTCCGCCTTACAAGGTCATTCTCTCTTAGGCCCTCTTGCGCCGGTATTGAGACTGCATCTTCATTCTTGCCGAATTCGATCAGTCGTCCGTTTTCATTGAGTATCTCGGTCACTTTAAACGGCCTGTCTTCTAATCCGGTTGAGAGAAATTCAACATAATCGCCTGTTTTTAGAGTGTTTCTAAGCGCCACCACTGCTCTGCCGTTGTTTACGGACTTAACAACCCCCACAAGCTCATGGCTTGCTGTGTAAACCTTTTCTCCGTCGTGATTATAGCCGTTGTCATAGTCTTTGCCAAAAAAGAGCCCTGTTGTATACCCCCCTGTTCGAGATCATTGAAAGCTCTCTTAACCAAAGTTCCTTAACCTTGTATGGCCTGTGTTTCAGGCTCTCCACTGCATCTTTATAGGTCTTTACAACACCGGCCAGATAGTTGATGCCCTTCATCCTACCTTCTATCTTAAAGCTGTCGATTCCGGCATCCGCAAGTTTATCGAGGTGTTCGATCATGCACAGGTCTTTGGAGCTTAAAAGATAAGTTCCTCTGTCACCGTTGATTACGGGCAGGTACTCCCCTGGCCTTTTCTCTTCCATCAAGGTGTAATTCCATCTGCAGGAATTGGTGCATTCTCCCCTGTTTGCCGACCTGTCGGCCAAAAAACTGCTTATATAGCATCTGCCTGAATAGGATATGCACATTGCGCCGTGAACAAAGCACTCTAATTCAACGGACACTTTATCGCGGATCTCTTTGATTTCGTCAATGGTGAGTTCTCTTGACAGAATAAGCCTCTTTGCCCCTGATTTTTCCCAAAACCTTGCCGTTCTGTAGTTTGTAATATTTGCCTGAGTGCCTATATGGACGGGTATTTCCGGAACAATTTCAGCGGCTGTTTCAAAAACACCCGGATCGGATATTATCAGCGCATCAGGCTTTGTTTTTTTTATCGCCTGAATATGCTCCTTTATACAAGAGATGTCTCTATTGTGGGGAAAGATGTTTATTGTAATATAGATCTTCCTGCCGCGGTCTTTTACAAGCCTGACCGCCTTTTCAAGCTCATCTTCTGAAAAATTACCGGCCCTTGCCCTAAGGCTAAACTGAGAAAGGCCCAGATACACGGCATCTGCCCCGTAGTGGAGGGCGGTTATAAGCTTCTCAAGATTGCCGACTGGCGCAAGGAGTTCCGGCTTATGCATATGCATAAAACCATTATATCTTTTTATAATGGTTAAGGGCAAGTCTTGACTTTTGCCGCTCTATCGGTTAGATTACGTAAAGTCTTGCCTTACATGCTTTCAGCCAAAACCCAACATATATGTCATTTTTTTACGGTGCGCTCGCGTGTCTTTTAACCTTTTAGCATGCAAATATCTATTTACTGCTGAAACGATAGAGCCGATATCTCTTCCGCCCTACAAAGGCTCAACTCTAAGGGGCGGTTTCGGTCATGCCTTTAAAAAGGTGGTGTGTACCATAAGGGGCAAACCATGCCCGGAGTGTCTTCTCTACAGAAAATGTGTTTACTCCTATATATTTGAAACCCCGTCTCCGGAAGACTCGGAAGTCCTTAGAAACTACAAGGCCGTGCCTCACCCATTTGTTATTGAGCCTCCGCTGGAAACAAAGCGGAGCTATGCCGCAAATGAAAAACTTGATTTCAACCTTATACTTATCGGCAAGGCAATAGACTACCTGCCGTATTTCATCTACACCTTTGAAGAACTTGGCAGAATGGGGATCGGAAGGGGAAGAGGCAGGTACCGTCTGTCCGATGTAAGACGCAAGAGACCTGATGGAAAGGAAGAGGTTATCTACACAAGTAAAGAAAAGGTTTTAAAAAAGGATTGCAGTGAAGTAAAGACCTT
>JALXFI010000069.1 GCA_027069035.1 bacterium | reverse complement strand
GAGTAAATTTTAATAAATACAATAACTTGCCTAACATTTTTTAAAGGAGTTTGGATTAAATCGGATCATTAGTACTTGTGCTGTTTAGTACCTGTCTGCGTAAGTTTACCCTCGTGATAGATGGCAAGCGCACAGGCAGATAAAGTTTCATTTTCGCTTACCTCCTCTTCATTTTTTTGTTATACTACAATGTGTATTAATGAAAAGGCTATGAATAGTATCCATTGAATGCACTTGACCAAAAATAGCTGCGCGATTTTTGGCAAGTGATTCACGACGTTATGCGTAAAGAATAATGGCAAATATTCTCGATAAACTGCGGGGCGGTGATCTTCGCTCAATTGGTGACGCAAATGAAGTCGCCAGGGAAATCACGAATAATCCCGAACTTTTCAAAGTGGTTTTTAGAGGGGTATATGATGACGATCCTGTTGTAAGAATGAGAGCGGCGGATGTAGTGGAAAAGGCAAGCCAAAAACGGCCGGAACTGCTGGCGGATTATTCTTCAAAAATTATTTCCATTTTGGAATCAGCCGATCAGCAGGAGGTCTGCTGGCACATGGCACAAATTTCGCCACGCCTTGATTTGACCAAAAGTGAAGAAAAGAAAATTGTCGAATTGCTGAAAAAACTTTTATCACACAAAAGTAAGATTGTCCGGGTTTCGGCAATGGATGCCATGGCCAGTTTTGCCGAAAGGGATGAAATGATAATAGATGAGGTTAAAAAGATTATAAAGGCACAAATGGAAAGCGGAGTACCATCAATTCTCTCACGCGGTTGCAAACTGTTGCAGAGATTGGAAGGGGTAGAGACAAATGCCTAAACTTGATTTGCTGAAAGAGCATAAAAACTATTATACGGCCGGCAGGAAACCGGAAATTCAAATATTTGGGGAAGCCGGCTATCTAACTATTGAGGGGCAAGGTGAGCCTGGAGGAGATATTTTCACAAAGAAGGTGAAAGCGCTGTATCCTTTGGCATATGGGGTAAAAAAGATTCTCAAAGAACAAGGGAATGATTTTGGAGTTCCAAAGCTGGAGGGTTTGTGGTGGGTTGAAAGCAACAAACCTGCTCTTGAGATTCCACGAAACGAATGGTGCTGGAAGTTACTTATCAGAATGCCTGATTTTGCAGCAAAAGAAGTTGTAGAGTCAACCAAACTCGAAGTGGCGAAGAAAAAGAAGAATGATTTGATTAAAGAGGTTTTATTTGAAAAAATCACAGAAGGGAAATGTGTTCAAATCATGCATATAGGACCATACACCACTGAGCCTGCAACAATTGAATTGCTTAGGGAATTCATAGCAGAAAATGGCTTATCTATAAATGGATTGCACCATGAAATATATATCTCAGACCCTCGAAAGATTGAAGCGTTAAAAATGAAAACAATCATCAGGTATCCTGTAAAATGAATGCAGAATCGCATAACCCATATATGGCCTCCCCATGTCAAGGGATAAAAGAGTCCTATAATGAAAATCTTTGATTTTCATTGTTTTGCATTCTTTGAAATATACCATTCAAGCTTTGCAAGCATCTCATCATAGTAATTGAGCAATCCGATATTAACTTCCATACTCTTCCTTACACTTTGGTCATTAAATCTGTTGATCAGACTTTCTCCAAGTTTCTCCCTGTCACACCTTCTGGAAATCCTCTGACCTATTTCTGGAAGATTATATTGAGAGTTAGTGTTTTTAATATGACTCAAGAGTTCTGTTCTTTTTCTCATAAAGTGCATACGCCTTCTGAAAAGGTCTCTTGTAGACCTCATATGAGAAGGATAGACATATGACATGGGGATCATTCCTCCTCTAAGCAGAGTGGCTATCTTTTTAGAATCGATTCGGTCATTCTTTGCCTTACCGCCATGGATGGCTTTCATATACAGGGCATGTCCAACCCAAAAACAGAGATAGGTTTTTTGGTCCAAGAATAAACTTGATTCCATGCTCAGGACAGAGATCTGCTACCCGGTACCAGCAGAACATACATTCAACTGCTACAACAAGATCTTCACGAAAGGGATTAATAGCTTTCAAAAACTGTTCCGGTTCGGCTCTGTGGTTTCGATGATAAACTACATCTCCACTCTCGTTAAGGATACAAAGATAGATACTCCTTGCATGAAGATCGACCCCACAGTAGTACTTGTGCTGCTTTGTGTAAAATTTCATTTTTCCTTACCTCCTCTTCATTTTTTTGTTATACTCCAATGTATATTGATGAAGAGGCCATGAATAGTATCCAGTCAATTAAGTGGACTGTTTACCACGGTGTTTAATCGAGGTTCTGTGGCTTCGTTAAAGGTTATCGGTTCTCCAAGTTATGTGGCTTTGAGTAGCAGCCACTTATCTCTACGTTAGCCTAGAATAGAATAAGACTTACACAAATGCCTGACACAGTTTTGATTATAAATGGAGCAACCAGGACAAGAGGGAATACAGATATTATTGTTGAGAAAATTATTGATGGCATCAAAGATAGCGGAACGGATGTAGAACTTATTAAGTTAAGAGAAAAAAATATTTCAAACTGTATAGGTTGTTACCAATGCATGAAGAGATCTACATGCTCTTTCGATGATGATATGACGGATATTCGCAAATATATTAATGAGATAGAAGTGATGATACTTGCCTCACCCCTTTATTGGTGTGGTGTTACTGGGTTGATGAAGGTTTTTCTTGACAGGCTTTTCTTTTACTATCACTCAAAGAACAGGTCTTTGATTGCTGGGAAACAGGCAATAATTGTAACGCCAATGAATCAGAAAGATATAGGTGTTGAA
>JALXFI010000068.1 GCA_027069035.1 bacterium | reverse complement strand
AAGACATAACACCCATGCACCTGTCACAATACCTCAAACTAATAAACCCAATACAACGCTTTACATCTTAGCGCTCCTTTCCTACACCTTAGCGCTGCTTTCAAAAGAGATGGCCATAACTCTGCCACTTGTCCTGATGCTCTATGATATATGCTTTTCTACAGATAAGATAATTAAAATCAGAAATTGGTTTTTTTATATACCGTTCTTTTTGCTAAGCTTGTTTTTCTTTGCAGCCCGAACCATCGTGCTTGGACAAGTTGCACAAACAAACTATCTCGGAGGAACTTTTACCTCCGCCATGTACACCATGACTGTGGGCATCGTTCACTATATAAAGCTACTTATTCTTCCACTTGGTCTATGTGTCGATTATACAGGCTTCCCTGTTCAAAGAAATCCCGATCTTTTTTCCATTCTACTCATATCTGCTATTATATTTGCAGGTTTACTGTCGTATAAATACTTTAAAACCGTAACTTTTGCGGTATTATTCTTTTTTATCACCCTTCTGCCTGTATCCAATATAATACCAATAAAGATATCCATAGCCGAAAGGTTTTTGTATCTGCCGTCCCTCGCTTTTATGATCCTCCTTGGCACCGTCTTTAAAATTCTCTGGATAAAAATACCCTTTAAAATAAAACCGCCGTCATTCCTTTATAAAGTCTTTATTCTTTTAATATTTTCTCTAATCTTTATCTTTTATTATATAACAACCATAGAAAGGAATAGGGTCTGGGAAACAGATTTTACATTGTGGAAGGATGCCGCAAAGTCATGTCCCGGCGAGAGAGCGCCGACAAATCTTGGCATCGAATTATTTAAGATGGGCAAATTCGACATGGCATTTTCCGAATTAAAAAAGGCTGCCAATATTAATAAATCGTACCCTATTCCCCATGCCTATATTGGAGACATATACACGGAAAAGGGGCTTCTGGACAAGGCCTATGCCGAATACACAACTGCATGGAAGCTCATAAAGAAAGCGGAAAAAGAGGGTAATGTTGAGTTTAAAATATCGTCTAAATTCAAAGGATATATCAAAAACAGCATGGGTATACTTTTTATGAATAAAGGGAATACCGTAAAAGCAATAAAAGAATTTATTGAGGCAACAAAATTAGATCCTGATAATTATTCCGCATACAATAACCTTGGACTTGCATATATGGAAAACAATCAGATAAACAAAGCCATAGCGGCATTCAAGAATGCTCTTTTTGTTAATGACAGAAATCCCGAAATTTATCTAAATTTAGGAGAGGCATATTATAAAAAAGGGTTTATAGATAATGCAATAAAGGCATATCGTAAGGCTATAGAGATAAATCCCAACTATGAAGATGCAATCAGGCGTCTTAAGCTGATCTCTATAAATAAAAGCACCACCCCTCCTTTTTTACCTTAACCCTCACAAAATAATTTTTTTGCCAAAAAACACATAAAATTATTCTTAAGTTATTAAAGAAAAAAATACCCTTTTTGAGTTTTATCGAATTATACTCTTATGGTACAATAAAATGCAACATGCATGGAAAAATAAAATCAGACACTAACAAGAAAAGTAGATTCCCACGGCCTTCTTTACTACTAAGCCCTGCCTTATATAGCAGTATTCTACTCATTATTATTACCTTAGCTGCTTATTGGAACACACTAAGCAATGGGTTCATCTGGGACGATAACTCCCTTATAGTTGAAAACCCTGCTATAAGGAATTTGAATCTTACAACATTGATAAACTTTTTTATCGACAAAAATGTCTATCAGGCTGTCGGTGAAATATACAGACCTCTTACCATACTGAGTTATGCCCTGAACTACAGTATCTCAGGATTAGACCCCTTTGGTTTTCACTTAACCAACCTGATCATCCATACTATAAATTCCATTCTCGTCTTATTTCTCCTGACACGCATCTTTAAGGATAGACAGACCGCCCTTATCGCAGCCATACTTTTTGCGACTCATCCAATCCACACAGAGGCTGTAGACTGGCTCAAAGATAGAGACGATCTTCTTGCAACGCTATTTTTCATTCTATCCTTATACCTTTATATAAGTTCAAAGGCATGGGACAGGCTAAAAGAATTAAAAAGAGGGAAAGAGAGAATAGCAGAAAATTTCGTCATTAACACAGGTAAAAGAAATATCTTATTATACTCATTGGCGCTGCTTTTTTACGCTTTTGCCCTTCTTTCCAAGGAGATGGCAATAACCCTGCCTTTTATAGTTATCTTATATGACATATGTTTTTCAACAATATCTCTAAAAAAAATAAAATACTGGATAATCTATCTGCCCTTTTTTACCCTGAGCATCTTATACTTTACTCTGAGGACTATCATATTAGGTCAGATCGCACAGACAGAGTACATGGGGGGAAGCTTTCTTATTACAATCTACACTATGTTAAATGGAATATTACACTATATACAACTTCTGATTCTGCCTTTCAAACTCTGTGCGGATTATTTAAATTTCCCTATATCCAGAGGCTTGGACACCTTTCCGTTATTAATATTAATTGTTATCCTTCTTATCGGAATATTATCATACAAAAGATCTAAAATAACCACCTTCTCCATATTCTGGTTTTTTATCACACTTTTACCTGTATATAATATAATACCTATTAAGATACCTATTGCAGAGCGATTCCTCTACATACCATCCATCGGTTTTATTATTCTGTTAAGCGCCGCATTTAAATACCTCTGGATGAATATACCGGGCAGTTTTTCAAAAACAGTCCTTACTATTCTGCTATTATCGATAATCTTATTCTACAC
>JALXFI010000067.1 GCA_027069035.1 bacterium | reverse complement strand
GGGCTCGAACCTGTGACCTCTGCCTTGTAAGGGCAGCGCTCTCCCAACTGAGCTACCCGCCCTTAACGACTTATCTTACAGCGTCTTTCAGGGCTTTGCCGGCTCTAAATTTAGGAGCTTTAGAGGCAGGAATATTTATTGTTGCCCCTGTCCTTGGATTTCTCCCACTCCTTGCAGCCCTCTCAGAGATGTCAAAACTGCCAAAACCAACAAGGCTTACCTTCTCTCCTTTTTTAAGCGAAGTCGTTACCCCGTCAACAAAGGCGTTCAATGCCTTCTCTGCTGCGGCTTTAGTAATATTAGCCCTTTGCGCCATCTCACTTACGATATCCCCTTTTGTCATTCTCATTTACCTCCTTTCAATAATAGTTAATTTACGCCCCCCCTGCTTTACAGGTCAAAGAAAGCTATAACAACTTGCATATTCTATGTCAAGGAAAATCTTTTATTTATACCATTTTTTTGGGTAAAAGCAGAAAAAACATGCTGCGCCAAAAAACAGATTTAGGTTTTTGGGTAAATTGGCAAGACGCCTTAAATGGATTTTTTTTTCAAGCTGTACATAACCGGCACGGTGAGAAAGAAAATAGCCTAAAACACAGCGGTTAAGGATGTATCACCAATTTTAAATCCCGCTATATCGGGATTTGGGCTGCGCCAAATCGAGAAAGGTCTAATCATACGGTTAGTGGGTTGTACCCCTTGTGACCTCTTCTTTGTCGAAGAACTTCTTTTTTTCTCTTTCTATGAATTTCTTAGAGAATATATTATCGGTTTTTTCAACAAGAAGCGCATTCTTAAGCACATCATCCATATGCTCAACAAGCGTAACCTTCAGCTTCTTTAATACTATATACGGAATATCCTTCAAGTCCTTTTCATTGTCCTTGGGTATAAGCACATTGGGTATGTTTGCTCTATGTGCGGCAAGGAGTTTCTCTTTAAGCCCCCCTATAGGTAACGCCTTTCCCCTTAGGGTTATCTCTCCGGTCATAACAACATCCTTACGCACAGGTATCTTTGTAAGAGCCGACACTATGGATGTAGCCATCGCCAAACCTGCAGAAGGCCCGTCCTTGGGTATTGCGCCTTCAGGAACATGGATATGAAGATCAAGCTTTTGATAAAAATCCTTCTCAAGGCCGAGAGCCTCAGCCCGAGATCTTACATAACTCATCGCAGCCTGTGCAGACTCCTGCATGACCTCTCCAAGTTTTCCCGTAAGAATGAGTTTCCCCTTCCCGGGCATTACCGTAACCTCAGTTGACAGAAGCTCTCCGCCAAACTCCGTCCATGCAAGCCCTGTTGTAACCCCTATCTCATCCTTTTCCTCCGCCCTGCTATAGCGGTATCTCGGAATGCCAAGGTGCTTTGGGATAGAAGATGCGGTGATCTTTATCTTTTTATCTTTGCCGCCACTTACTACCTCTCTGGCCACCTTCCTGCAGATAGAAGCTATCTCTCGTTCAAGATTTCTAACCCCTGCTTCTCTTGTATACCTTCTAATAATACAGACCACAGCCCTTTCTGAGAATAGGATATTATCTTCACTCAGCCCATGTGTTTTAAACTGCTTTGGAATAAGAAACCGCCTTGCTATATGACGTTTTTCTATCTCAGTATAACCGGGTATCCTGATAACCTCCATCCTGTCCATAAGGGGAGAAGGGATGTTGTGCAGACTATTGGCGGTTGTTATAAACATAACCTGAGAAAGATCGTAGTCAACATCAAGGTAATGATCGTTAAAGGTATTGTTCTGTTCGGGGTCAAGCACCTCAAGCAGAGCGGATGCAGGGTCGCCTCTAAAATCCATCCCCATCTTGTCTACTTCATCAAACAGAAAGACCGGATTGTTTGAACCGCTTTTCTTAAGACTCTGGATAATCTTGCCGGGCATAGAACCAATATATGTCCTCCTGTGTCCACGTATTTCCGCCTCATCTTTCATCCCTCCAAGGGAGAGACGGACAAACTTCTTTCCTGTCGCCCTTGCTATGGACTTGGCAAGCGAGGTCTTACCCACTCCGGGAGGACCGACAAAACAAAGTATAGGGCCTTTCATCTTTCCTACAAGACTCTGAACTGCAAGAAATTCAAGTATCCTTTCTTTCACCTGCTTAAGGCCGTAATGGTCTTCATCAAGGATCTTCTGAGCCTCTTCAAGGCTATGTTTTTCTTTCGTAACCTCAAACCACGGCAAAGAAAGGAGCCAATCTATGTAACTCCTTACAACCGTTGCCTCCGCCGACATCGGAGACATGAGCTTGAGTTTTTTAAGCTCCTGATACGCCTTCTTCGTCGCCTCCTTTGACATCTTTTTATTCTTTAATCTCTCTTCAATATCCTGTATATCGTTTTTGAAATCATCCTTCTCACCCAGTTCCTTCTGAATGGCCTTCATCTGCTCACTAAGGTAATAGTCTTTTTGAGCCTTCTCCATCTGTCTTTTAACACGTGATTTTATCTTCCCTTCCACCTGAAGTATCTCTATCTCAGACTGTAAAACACTGTATATCCTCTCAAGCCTCTGAGAAACATCCACAAGCTCGAGTATCTGCTGTTTATCCGAAAGCCGAATGGCAAGATGCGCCATTATAGTATCCGCAAGCCTTGACGGACTCTCAATAGATGTCACCGAGACGATCAATTCAGGCGGTATCTTTTTGTTTAGTTTCACATAGGTCTCAAATGACCTTACAACACTCCGCATAAGGGCCTCTGTTTCAACGGTCACCTCGTCACTCTCCACAAATTCCCTTGCCTTGACCATAAAACAATCCCCTGTGGAATGGAACTC
>JALXFI010000066.1 GCA_027069035.1 bacterium | reverse complement strand
GTATTATCTTACGGATATGGTTGAACTTATCTCTCGGCAAGGGGACCCTGTTTATGCATTTTGTCATGACGACCATTTCGAAGTTATGGGGATAAATACAAGAGAAAACCTTGCACAGGCCAACAGGGTAATGCAAAGACGAATATTAAAAAACCTTATGAACTCAGGCGTTACCATACATGATCCGGAAAATACGTATATAGATGTTGATGTCAAAATAGGGATAGATACAGAAATATACCCAAATGTTTTTATAAAAGGAAGCACTACCATAGGTGAAGATTGCCTGATAGAGGGCGGGTGCGGTATAGTGGATTCAAGGATAGGCAACCGCTGCACACTAAAAAACTTTACCGTTATTGAATCCTCTGAGATCGGGGATAATGTTGCGATAGGCCCGCTTGCCAGATTAAGGCCCGGGAACCGAATAGGCAGTCACGTAAAGATCGGCAATTTTGTTGAAGTAAAAAACTCTGTGATAGGCATGGGTGCCAAGGCAGGCCACCTGTCTTACCTTGGTGATGCAGATATCGGGGAGAGGGTAAATATTGGGGCAGGCACCATTACCTGTAACTATGACGGGTTTAAAAAACACCGCACGGTCATTGAAGACGATGTTTTTGTTGGAAGTGATTCCCAGCTTATTGCCCCTGTAAGGATAGGCAGGGAAGGATATGTCGGCTCAGGGACTACCGTAACAAAAGACGTCCCTGCCGGAGCGCTTGCCGTCTCAAGGGTCAAACAGCAAAACATCGAGGGCTGGGTTGAGAAAAAAAAGGGCAAACAAAGGGATGAAAACTAATTAGGGAAATATTATGTGCGGAATAGTCGGCTATATAGGTAAAAGACAGAGCAGTTCAGTTATTGTTTCATGTCTTAAAAGGCTTGAGTATCGAGGCTATGATTCCGCCGGTATTGCGGTAATAGGTAACGGCGGGATTGAGGTAAGAAGGTGTGAGGGAAAGATAGCAAACCTCGAAGAAGAACTTAAAAACAAACCATGCAGCGGCTCAACCGGCATAGGACATACACGCTGGGCAACACATGGAAGGCCGTCTTTAACAAACGCCCACCCTCATGTGGAAGGAAGTATTGCCATTGTCCACAACGGCATAATAGAAAACCACATCGAATTAAAAGACGACCTCATGAAAAAGGGGGCTGTTTTTAAATCCGAGACCGACTCAGAGGTCATAGCACACCTTATCTACAGCTTCATCCATGGGGAAAATCTGGATTTTGAGGAGGCATTCAGACGTTCTTTAAGGCTTCTTAAGGGCTCTTATGCAATCGCTGCAATTAAGGAAGATGAACCTCATAAACTCATAGGCGCAAAAAGGGAGTGTCCTATGATTGTTGGTATGGGAAAAGACGAGTATTTTCTTGCCTCGGATATACCTGCCATACTGGAATACACGAGGGATATAATATTTCTTGATGATGAAGAGATGGTGGCAATAGGTAGGAAGTTGCCTGTTTTTAAAAATTTGAAAGGAGAGACAGTATCCAAAGAATCGAGATTTATAGATTGGACTCCCGCCATGGCCGAAAAGGGCGGGTATCGACACTTTATGAAAAAGGAGATATTTGAGCAGCCCCGCGCCATTATCGATACTATAAGAGGGCGGGTATCCAAAGAGAATGGAGATGTCTGGTTTGAATATGTAAATATTGATGAAGAGAAGCTTAAGTCAATTAAAAAAATATTTATAGTTGCATGTGGTACATCATGGCATGCCGCATTGATCGGGAAGTTCATGATAGAGTCTCTATGCAGTCTCCCTGTTGAGATAGACATAGGTTCGGAATTTAGATATAGAAAGCCGATAATAGGTGCGGATTCCCTTTTTATACCCATATCACAGTCCGGAGAGACCGCCGATACGCTTGCCGCTACAAAACTTGCCAAAAGCCTTGAGGCAACGGTTGTGTCTATATGCAATGTTATTGAGAGCAGTATTCCAAGGGCATCCGATGGAATCATATACACACATGCAGGCCCTGAGATAGGAGTTGCCTCCACAAAGGCCTTTACTACTCAGATAGTTGCCCTGTATCTTAGCGCTCTTTATCTGGCAAGACGCTTAAATCTCCTTACCCCCGATGATATAAGGGAGAGGATTGCCGGTCTTGTTAAGGTGCCGTCTCATCTTGAGGCAATACTTGAGAGTGAGGCCAAGACAGAGAGGATCGCCAAAAAATACTTTAAAAGCCAGGACTTTCTTTTTCTTGGAAGGGGCATAAACTACCCTATAGCGCTCGAGGGGGCACTTAAGCTTAAGGAGATATCCTACATACATGCCGAAGGATACCCTGCTGGAGAGATGAAACACGGCCCTATTGCATTAATAGATGAGAATATGCCGGTGGTTGTTATAGCGCTTAAGGATGGTTCATACGAAAAGATAATGGGGAATATAGAAGAGGTTAAGGCAAGGGGCGGCAGGGTAATAGCAGTTGCATTCGAAGGTGATGAAGATATCGGAAAGAAAGTCGATGATGTCGTATTTATTCCCAAGACCGAACCGCTGCTCTCGCCTATCCTGACCGTTGTGCCGCTCCAGCTTATAGCTTACCATATAGCTGTTCTTAGAGGCACCGATGTAGATCAGCCGAGAAACCTTGCTAAAAGTGTTACTGTAGAGTAAACTGTCTGATAAATTCATCAAGCAGAGACATTGATTATAAGGATGTTTCTATGAACTCAAAATTTGAGACAAAATCAAAACTGTTTAAGATACTTGATGTCCTGGAAGTAGAGTTCCAGGCGGTCATCGAACAAGAACAGGCGTATCTTTGAGCCGTGGA
>JALXFI010000065.1 GCA_027069035.1 bacterium | reverse complement strand
TCTATAAACCGCGCCTGCAAAGACTTTTGGCCGAAAAGTACAGACTTCATTAGATAAGGAGCAGAGAATGGATTATAAAGACACACTTAACCTCCCAAAAACGGCATTTCCTATGAAGGCAAACCTTTCTCAAAGAGAGCCTGAGATTATGGAGGTATGGGAACAGAAAGGCATCTACGAAAGGATATTAATGTCCCGCAAGGATGGAAAGAAATATATATTACATGACGGACCTCCTTATGCCAACGGACTTATACACATCGGACATGCGCTGAACAAGATATTAAAAGATATAATATGCAGGGCAAAGACGCAGACCGGACACTATGTAAGATACGTGCCCGGCTGGGACTGTCATGGTCTGCCGATTGAGCTTCAGGTAGATAAATCTCTTGGCAGTAAAAAGAGGGATATGTCAAAGGCCGATATAAGGAAAAAATGCAGGGAGTACGCCGAAAAGTATGTGGGGCTTCAAAGAGATGAGTTTAAAAGACTGGGGGTCTTCGGCCTTTGGGACAAACCATATCTTACAATGTCTTACGATTACGAGGCGACTACCCTTAGGGAATTGGGCAGGTTTGTTGAAAAGGGGCTTGTCTACAGAGGGAAAAAGCCCGTTTACTGGTGTGCCTCGTGCAGAACCGCACTTGCAGAGGCCGAGGTGGAATACGGCGATAAGACATCTTCCGCTGTTTTTGTAAAATTTCCCGTTATGGATACAAGCGGCCTTTTTCCGATAAATCACGAGAAGGGCGCCTACTTTATAATATGGACAACCACGCCATGGACCCTGCCTGCCAATCTTGCTATTGCAGTCCACCCTGAGCTTATATATTGTCTTGTAAAGACACCTGTGGGGGATATGATACTTAACAAGGAACTTGTACGGTCTTGTATGGAAAAGTTTGGTTTTAAGGAAGGCGATTTTGAGATAGAAAAGGATACATGGGCAGGATATGAATTTGATGGAAAGATCCAATGCCGGCATCCATGGATCGACAGAAAAGTACGGGTTATTATGGGTGAACACGTAACAAACGCAGCCGGTACCGGCTGCGTTCATATAGCGCCGGGTCATGGTCAGGATGACTATGAACTTGGGCTCAAATACGGTCTTGATATCCTTGCCCCCGTTGATGACAGAGGAAGGTTTACGCGGGAGGTAGGGGGATGGGAGGGGGTTTTTGTATTTGACGGCAACCGCCTTATTAATGAGAGGCTTAGAGAAGTGGAGATGCTCCTTGCCGAAGAGAAAGTAGAACATTCCTACCCGCATTGCTGGCGATGTAAAAAACCGGTGATATTTCGGGCAACGGAACAATGGTTTATTTCTCTGGATGCAGAGAACTTAAGAAGCAAGGCGCTTAATGAAATAAATAAGGTCGAATGGATACCTTCTTGGGGTAGAGAGAGGATATATAACATGGTGCTGAATCGTCCGGACTGGTGCATATCCCGTCAGAGGGTGTGGGGGATTCCCATAGTTGCGTTCTACTGTAAGGGGTGCGGCAAACTCTTGATGAACCGCTCGCTTATAGATAATGTGGTGGATATATTTGAAAAAGGCGGAGCCGATGAATGGTTTATTAAAGATGTAAATAAACTTTTGCCTCATGGCACAACTTGTCCCCGTTGTAACGGTACGGAGTTTACAAAGGAAGAGGATATACTTGATGTCTGGTTTGATTCAGGGGTAAGCTATGCCGCTGTTCTTGAAAATGATGAAGAGTTTGGTCTGCCTGCAGACCTGTACCTTGAGGGAAGCGACCAGCATAGAGGCTGGTTTCACAGTTCCCTGCTTGTATCGGTGGCCACAAGGGGCGTGGCTCCCTACAAAACCGTACTTACCCATGGTTTTGTGATGGATGGCGGCGGCAAAAAGATGTCAAAGTCACTTGGCAATGTCATCTCTCCTCAGGAGGTCATAAAACGTCATGGCGCCGAGATACTGCGTCTCTGGGTTGCAGGGGAAGATTACAGAGACGACATGAGGATATCAAAGGAGATACTCTCAAGGCTTGTGGAGGCCTACAGACGGATCAGAAATACATGCAGGTTTATGCTTGGCAATCTTTCCGACTTTGACCCTGTAAAAGATGCCGTGCCTTATCATGAAATGGAAGAGATAGACAGGTGGGCGCTTGACAGACTGGCGGGTATGATAGACAAGGTAATTTCATCATATGACAGTTTTGAATTTCATGTAATCTACCATTCCATACACAACTTCTGTGTGGTGGACATGAGCAATTTTTACCTCGATGTATTAAAGGACAGACTCTATACATTCGCAAAGGAGGGTAAAAGAAGAAGGTCTGCCCAAACGACAATCTTTGAGCTTCTTAACTCCATTGTGAGGCTTATTGCGCCTATCCTTCCTTTTACGGCAGAGGAGATATGGAAGTATGCCCCTTCATTCCCTTCAAAAGAGGAGAGTGTCCATATGGCGCTTTTCCCTGAGATAAAAGATGAGTGGCGCAACAGAGAGATTTCCGAAAGATGGGAGAATCTCCTTCTCGTAAAAAAGGATGTTGCAAGAGCGCTTGAAATCGCAAGAAAAGAGGGCATTATAGGCTCTTCCCTTGAGGCGCGTGTAACCCTGCTCGCACCTAAGGAGATATTCGATGTTTTAAAAGGATTTTCACCTATATTAACAAGTGTCTTTATCGTCTCTCAGGCAGAGCTTGGAGAGGTGGACGGTTTGGGGGTCGTGATCGAAAGCGAGATGATAAAAGGGCTTAAAGTGGGAGTTGGCAAGGCCGAAGGTGAAAAGTGCGAGAGATGCTGGAACTACAGTGTCAGAGTCGGGG
>JALXFI010000064.1 GCA_027069035.1 bacterium | reverse complement strand
CTCGCTATATTGATGACATCTGCCTTTTTGATCCTGTCAGTTCCTGCACTCTTTGGGAAAAGCAGAAACTTGAAAAACGAGGATTCACCTTTTGCATTTCATGGACCTGTGGCAGGCGATCCAAGGGCACGATGGGAGGATTATATAAAATACATAGAAGATATCGGTGTGCATTGGGTAAGGAGTGGAGGCACACAGGGTTTGAGGTGGGGTATTGTCCAGCCATCCGAAGGGTCGCCATACAACTGGGAGATACACGATAAGATGATTCAGGCATTACAGGCAAGGGATATAAACGTATTGCTTACAATCCTTCCTGGGGGGAGGAAGGAAAAGGGTGAAGAGGGATTTAAGCCTCTAAGAAGGAGGAAGAGGTTCGATGGCGGAAGATCGGATATATTAAGGGATGGGATTATTACTACAGCAGGAGATATAGAGGAGTTTATATATGAGAGACTATTTTCTTTTAACACAGCCCTTTTCAGAAACGATCTGAGACCTTTTCGGAGGAGGGGTTTTAGAAGAAGAGGGGGTGTTAAAAGGGAAGGGATGGACAAAAAGAAGCACTCTTCTGTTAAACTACCAGAAGATATATCTGCCTATAAGAGGTTTGTTGAATTTGCTGTAGAACGATATGATGGTGATGGTGTGGACGACATGCCCGGTTTAAGATTCCCCATCAAATACTGGATGACCTCCAACGAGCCTGATTTTCATGCCTGGGGAGATACACCTGAAAACTATGCAGTACTGGTGAAGGCAACCTGCGAGGCAGTTAAAAAGTCAGACCCTTCTGCAAAAGTCGTATTGGCAGGCACAGCAGGAGACATTAAAAGCTATCTATACAAAAACGAAGATGTCCCTGAAGACCTCAAGGACAAATCCCTATTTTCTAAAAGAAAGAAAAGGGGTGAAGATGGTTTCTTTGTAAGGGTATTCAAGAAGCTTGAAGAGATATATCCAGAGAGAAAGAGTTGCATAGATGCTATAGACTTTCATTTTTACTGGAATGCAGGAGACTACACAAAACTTGATACATTTATCCATTACATCAACAGGCTTACACAGGACTTTGGTTATGGGAAAAAGCCTATCTGGATTACAGAGACAGGGACATTTGCAGGTAGGATAAGCACAAGAGGAAGGACGATGCAGGGGAGTGAGAAGGGATATCAGGGTGAAAGAGAGCAGGCCCGTGAGCTAATAAGGCGCTATGTATTTGCCATAGCAAAGGGTGTAAAAAAGATATTCTGGTATGGTCCAGCCTATAAAGAAGGAGACTTTTACTTTAATCATGTGGGCATAGTGAGTGAGGATGGAGAACGAAGGCTCGCCTACTACACCTACAAACTAATGGTTGAAAAATTAGAAGGAAGCGACTGGGACAATATCCAAACAATCATAGAAAACTCCAGAACATATCCCAATGTCTATGTTTACAAATTCACAAAGAAAGAGACAGGGAAATCTGTCTGGGTGGCTTGGAATGATAATGAAGAGCCAAAAAGAGTAAGAATAACCTTAAACAGAGACACAAAAAATTTCAAAATCACCGAAACGGTTCCAAAGTATGAATCTGGAAAGGATGTGAAGGATTATGAAACCGCTTTTAACGAGGAGACTAAAGAAGTAAAAGACGGGAAGGCGACAATTATTTTGGGAGAAACTCCTGTGTTTGTTGAGGAGGAATGAAACAATGAAAAAAGCAACTACCATAATAATAGGAATAATTGCAGCAATTGCCCTCATAACAGTTGGCGCCTTAATTGTTCGGAATTTAAACGCTTCAGGATTCTGCGAGGTGGAAAGGGAATACGTCCACACAGCCAAAAACCCTGTTACCTGCATGTGTCCTGAAGGATATGAATGGAAAGTAGTTAAGATGGGCTGGGGGCCGTGCGCTGCTCCTGTTAAGAAAGACTGTCCTGCTGTGACGAAAAAATGCGTTAAAAAGTCTTTAAAAACAACCTTCGTAATGATTCACTTTGAAGTTGGCGCCTATCATTGGCCTTGGTTTAAGAACGTTGCCCCAAACTCAACTGTCAGAAATTTGGATTATCAAAAAGCTTTGTGGCCGGCCGCTATAAAACTGGTAAATCTGGCAGATAAATACGGCATAAAGCTTACACTTGCTTTCAATCCCCAATGGGCGGAGTATATTCTTAAAGATCCTGAAAAAGTAAAAATTGTAAGAGGATGGCAGAGCGAAGGCCATGAGATTGCTTTTCATCACCATGGATTTGAACATCTTGACTGGAACGGATATTCCAATATAAAAACTCAAGAGGTTTTAAATGACCCCAGATATCGCGGAACTGTTGAAGAAGGCTTTGCTTATGTTAAAAGGCTGGCCGCTCCTTATGAAGTTACGGTAGGCACATTGACTGATTGGCAGACTGATTTGGTTGACGGCATTAAGATAATGACTATAGGAGGAGGACGCCATGGCAACGGCATCAGCGACGCTGTAAGCGAGCCCGATGTTATCAATATTAATGGAAAAAACATCACAATTATAAAGCACGGGTTCCTTGAATCAACTTATAGAAACAACAGCAAAACCGACAGTCTTTTAGAGGAATTCAAGAAGCTATATCTTGAGACAGGGGATAACAAGATATTCGGAATTGTCTCGCACGTGCATGATTATTATAGATACCCCCAGGCGCTTGAAGGATGGTTTAAGTTTCTAAAAGAACAAAAAGCAGAGGTAAAGACGGTTTCTGAAATAATTGAAGGAGTTCAAAGGAAAACTATTGGTTATGAACGCTCTCCGTTCGGGATTTTTAATCCATATATAACAATCATAGAT
>JALXFI010000063.1 GCA_027069035.1 bacterium | reverse complement strand
GTAAAAAGCAAAATTTTAAGTGTTGAATCTTTTTGTCGTATCAATCTGGAGGTGTAGGTTTGGTTCTTTACGCAATGGAAAGCAAGGATTCAAAGGGGAGACGTTATCCTGAGAAGGAGCACCCGTTTCGTTCTATATTCCAGAGAGACAGAGACAGGATAATCCATTGCAGCGCCTTTAGAAGACTTGAGTACAAGACTCAGGTCTTTGTTTATCATGAAGGGGATCATTACAGGACGCGTCTTACCCATTCCATTGAAGTTGCCCAGATAGCCAGAACAATCGCGCGAGCGCTGGAAATAAACGAGGATCTTGCTGAGGCCGTTGCCCTTTCCCATGACCTTGGTCACCCGCCTTTTGGCCACACGGGCGAGAAGGTGCTTAATGAGCTTATGAAGGACTATGGAGGGTTTGAGCACAACCGTCAATCTCTCAGGATCGTAGAACATATTGAAAGGCGTTACCCCAATGTAAGGGGACTGAATCTTTCATGGGAGGTTAGAGAGGGTATTGCCAAACATTCTACAGACTATGACCTTGCCGATGTGGAAGATTATGATATCGGGGTTTTCCCCTGTCTGGAGGCGCAGATTGTTGATCTTGCCGATGAGATTGCCTATAATAATCACGATCTTGATGATGGCCTTGCCTCTTCTATGCTCTCTGTGGATGATTTAAAGGAAGTATCGCTTTGGAACGAAAACTTTGAGAGGATAGCTTCTGTATATCCGGATGAGGATTTTAAGATTCATAAATGCCAGACTATTGTACATATAATTAACCGGCAGGTAACGGACCTTGTGGATAATATACGCGCAAATATAAAATTTAATAGGATCGAGTCTGTGGATGATGTAAGGAAATGCGGGGAAAGGCTTGCATCTTTCAGCAAAGAGATGGAGGAGAAAAACATTGAACTTAAACGGTTCCTGAAGAAAAATCTTTATGAACACCACAGGGTTATAAGGATGGCGGATAAGGCTGACAGAATAATAAAACATCTTTTCAGGGTATATAATCACGAGCCCAAACTCCTCCCCCCTCATGTATACGCAAGAATAGATGATACGGGTAAAGAGAGGCTTATCTGTGATTATATAGCAGGCATGACCGACAGGTTTGCCCTTGATGAGTATAAAAAACTCTTTGACCCGTATGAGAAGGTTTGAAAATACAAAGCGAGTTCAATCCCTGTGGCTTGTCCCATGGTGAGCGAACGAAGACAGTGGTAGATAGCACCTTTCATTTGGAAGATTCTCCGCCGCTTGCGGGGAAAATCTTCAACCTTCGTGTTATGAATTATAGATATTGCCCAAGAAAGAGGAATAGGTTTTTGGGGTATTAGGGGGATTTTGTGATCGGTATATCTGAAATATTTTCCCGTCAGAGTATTGTAAAGAAGATGCTTTTAGGCTACCTTCCGCTTGCCTTTTTGATCTTGATCATTGCGGTCTTTGCCCTTTCAAGTCTTGAACGCTTAAATACCCTGAACAGCGCTATAATAAAGACATATGTGCCGCTTATAGAGGCTACCGACAATATGGTTGATACGGTCTTTTCTCAGGAGTTTTACGGAAAGCGATACGTGATACTTAAAAGCCCTGAGATGCTTGAATTATTCTGGAGAAAGAGTGAGGAATTTAATAATCTTATTGATAAGATAACCTTTTTTACCGACAAAAAAGATTTAAAGAGTATCACAAGCCTTCATACCGATTACAATAATCTTTTTGTAAAAGTTTTTCAAAACATCGGCGGCAAGACAACTGTTAAAGGAGATGTTTACAGCGATGAAATAAAGGTGAAACAGAGAGTGCTTGTAGATTTGATACAAAAAATATCTTTAAAGGCAAGAAAAGAGCAGAATGAAAAAACCCTTGCAATAGCTTATATAGGTAACAATGCTTTTAGAGTTACGGCTCTTCTGGGGGTACTTGGCATAGCTCTGGGTATAGGCGCTGCATTGATCATTACCAGAAACATTTCAGGTTCCATAAACAAGCTTATGCTTGCCACAAAAGAGGTTTCTGAGGGCAGGTTCGATTATACCCCTGATACTGAAAATCATGATGAGCTTGGTGAACTCTCTCATGCTTTCAGTGAGATGACAAAAAGGCTGAAGAGGCTGGAGGAGATGTATCTTGATACTTCCCCCCTGACGCGGCTTCCGGGCGGCATAGCCATAGAGAATGTTTTAATAAAGAGGATTGAAACAGGCAAACCTCTGGCATTTTGTCTTCTTGATATGGATCATTTTAAATCATTCAGTGACAGGTATGGTTATGCAAGGGGCAGTGATGTTATTCAGGCAACGGCAAGGATCGTAGAAGATGCAGTGCGTAAGCACGGCACAGTGGAAGATTTTGTGGGACATATAGGCGGGGACGACTTTGTTATAGTCACCTCTCCTGAACGTTACAGGAAGATATGCACGGAAGTCATCGAGGTCTTTGACAGAAAGATACCTGATTTTTATAACCCCGCAGATAAGGAAAGAGGATTTATTACAGGGAAAAATCGTCAGGGACAGATAGTTACATTTCCGATTACCACTATTTCAATAGCTGTTGTAACCAACCTGAGTCGTCATTTAACCAGCCATATACAGATCAGCGAATTGGCGGCCGAATTGAAGGAGTATGCCAAATCTATACCTGGGAGTAATTTTGTTGTAGATGAGCGTAGAGAGAACCGTTCTGTTAAGGATAATGACCATCATCAAGAAACTGAGACGGGTTTTGAAAACAGAATAATAAACTTACATTCAAAGCCAGAAAACATCTGACTATTAACTGTAGTGGAAGGTATGTTTAGATATAGAAACTTTGTTTGCCGGTGTTTTTTACTTTTTATTGGCATCTCATTTATCGGTTGTGTTGCAATTCAGCCTCAGGAAGTTAAAAGCCCTGTCTATGAAGATTTAACTGCCAAAGAATTTCCAAAGGAGATAAAGAGGCTCAATGCCCTGGCCAGTGGAGCTAAGGATAGAGATACTCGCGCAGAGGCGCATCTGCGGTTGGCGATATTATATACGGATCCCAATAATCCTCAACTTGATTACTCAATCGCACTTGCACAAGCGGAAGAATACATAAGAATCGCAGGGCGCAGGAAGGGTAATCGCTTTATAGAAAGTCTTGTAGGGATGCTTAAAGAGATAAAAAGGCTTGAAGATGAAAGAGAAGGTATTAAAAAAAGTAAGGTTGAACTTTTAAATGAGAATAAGAAACTGCATAAGGATATTGAAGAACAGAAACAAAAGATAAGAGAAATGAAGGAGACCATAGAAAAACTCAAACTCCTTGACCTCCAGTTTGAAAAAGAAAAGAGGGATCTGAAAAAATAGAAGAAGACTCCATAGTATCTCACCCAAAAACAGAGATAGGTTTTTGGGTAAATTGGCAAGACACTTTAAATGCAAGACCGCAGGCGATTTTTCTTTTGAGGTGTACATAACCGGTACGGTGAGAAAGAAAATCGCCGGGAACTCAGCAGTTAAAGATGTATTGCCAATTTCAAATCCCGCTATCGCGGGGTTTGGGTTTTTGCGTGTTACATGTTGCGGGTTGAAGATATGATTCATGATACAAATGGAAATACAATGGAAAAAAACAATTCAATAACTACTCTTGTTACGGTCATAACCGCTCTATTGCTTCTTGGGTCGGCAAACCTTCATGCCGAGATAGTCTCTCATCATCTAAATGTAAGAATAAATCCAAAGCTTCATACGATAAAAGGCAGTGATGAGATCAGATTCAGGCACGAAGGAAGGCTGAGGCTTTATCTAAGCTACAGGTCAAAGATAAGCAGTATTCTGCTAAATGACAAACCAATCAAATTCAGGATATCAAATGCACATAAGTTTATTGAGATAATCCCTGAGACAAAGGAGACTTCCGGGCTTATAACCATTGAATACAGTGCTTCCTTCCAGGATATGGCTGAGTCAACAAAAGGGGTAAAACACGATATAGCCTTTGTAACGAACGGCGTTGTAGATAAAAAAGGGACATTTCTGCCTAACTCCTCACTCTGGTACCCGCAAAACAACAACTCACTTTCGCTATTTGATGTTGAAATAAACACTCCGAAAGGTTTTAAAACAATCATTGAAGGTGAGCTTATCGAGAGAAAAGACGATAATGATAGGGTTTTAACCCACTGGAAAAGCGAAGGCCCGTTGGATGGTATTAATCTTGTTGCAGGCCGCTATGATGTAAAAGAAACAAACTACAATAATATAAGGATACAGACATACCTCTTTCCTCAAGACGGTTCATTGTCGGCAGAATATCTTGAATGGTCAAAGGGATATATTAAACTCTACGAAGGCATCTTCGGGGCGTATCCCTATAAAAAATTTGCCGTTGTTGAAAACATCCTTCCGACAGGTTACGGCATGCCTTCCTTTACGCTCCTTGGAAGAGACGTGATAAGGCTGCCGTTTATCGTGTCAACCTCCCTCGGCCATGAGATTGCGCACAACTGGTGGGGAAATTCGGTGTTCCTGAATCCTGCACAGGGAAACTGGCTTGAAGCGCTTACAACCTACACGGCAGACCATCTTCAAAAAGAGAAAATGGGTGAAGAGTTTGCCGCAAGATACAGGAAGGATAACCTTATAAAATACACGAGCATCCTTAAAGGTGACGGTATACCGCTTAGAAAGTTTACAGAGCCGGTAAATACCCGCCATAGGCTTGTTGGATACAACAAGGGCATGATGGTTTTTCACATGCTGCGAAAGATTATAGGGGATGAGAATTTCTACAAGGCATTGAGAGATTTTTATAAAGAGAAAGTATTCAAAAGGGCTTCGTGGATGGATCTTAAGAAATATTTTGAAAAAGAGTACGGCAAAGACCTTACATGGTTTTTTGACCAGTGGTTAAGCAGAAGGGGAGGGCCTCGTATTCATATCAATAATACGGCCATAGAAACACTTAATGGAAGGTTCAGTCTCCACTTTGACTTAAAACAGGGACGAGAACGGTATAGATTGGAGATCCCTTTAAGGATTGAAACCAAAAACGGGACGATAAACAAATTGGTATCAATGTCATCCGTCCGCAAAAACATTGTCATCACCCTTGATTCCATGCCTTTGAGTATCGAGATCGACCCTGAATACGATATCTTCAGGATACTTGATGATGCTGAAATTCCGCCGAATATCGACAGTCTGCTTTCAGGCAAAGGTACATCCTTAGTATTGCCCTTTGCATCATTAGAACCTTATGAAGGATTGGGAAGGTTTTTTAATAAGGAATACGGTTTTAAGGTAAAAAGGGATATGTTAATTAACGGAAACGAGTTTAATAAACACAATCTTATAATTGCAGGGGGCAATGGAGAGAACAAGATATTTGATAAGATCAAAGTTTTTCTGCCTAAAGAGATAGTGTTTATGGATAAAGGCGTCAAGATATCGGGCAAGTTTTACTCGTTAAAAGAAAAGATACTTATCACAACCCTTAAGGCAGGAAACCATACCCATGCGGTCATTGCCGGGTCCATCCCCTCAGCCGATGCGATAATTGTTGCAAACAAGTTGTCTCACTACGGGAAATACGGTTTCCTTTTATTTGACAAGGATGGAAGGCTTATCACAAAAGGCCAATTTGAAAGTGGAAAAAAGTACCCAATAACCACACCTTAAAAATACCCTTAATACGATTCGGCCGCAATAAAAGTAAGCTCTCCAAACTCCATTCTAAGAGCCTCTATCGTTCTTCTTGTCGCCTCTGTCTTTTCAGAATAGATAAGTTTAAACTGGTTGCGGTACCTTGCAATCTTTTTCAAAAACCTTCTAAGCGCATCTTCTTCAACCCTTTGAAGGCTTGAAAAATTTAAAACAATATTCTTCTCTTCCTTAAGAAATCTTACCACTGAAGATTGGAATGCCTTTACATTTTTCCTGTCAAGTATCCCGCTCATCTTAAGCTGTACAGGCAGTTGATTAAATGCAACCTTTATGTCAAGTATGTTAGACTCTATCCTGCCCATGAAACTTGCTTCACGAAGTTTTTCCAATGGCATCCTGTATGTGGTTGCAACGGTTTTGGGCTGTCTCATGTTGTTCTGCACAATTGTGGAACGGATCCTTTCTTTAAAGACAAGAGCCTGCACGGCCGCAGATTTTAAACGTGTCTCCAATGATTTTCTGCCAAAGAAGGCTGCGTATCTCTCCCTTACATCATGGGCAAGTTCCTTTGCATATCTGTTGGGTGCATAAAAACAGAGCGCATCAAGAAGCGGATATACTTCAACCGCCCTTGAAATCCTCTGCTGATGACGTTTTACCATAAAGGGATCGGCACAATCCTTTGAATGCATTACACCACGTATGGCCGTATCGGCAATACGTAAAATAGACGGCCCGTTTATCTCAAACTCTTTTTTAAAAGCATCCCTGAGATACTGTTCGGATTCCTCTGAGGTAAAATGAGGGTGTTTGAACCAGAGACGATGTTGACCATGCCATTCTTCATAGGGTATATCCTTAAGAAGAAGACCTTTGCTGTCATAATCCTTATAAAGCCTTGTGCCCGGCAGTGGCCCAAGCTGCATAAACTGGACAAGATCGGATTTAAGCCCAATAAGAAAATCTATGTCATCATGTATCGTATCCTTTGTATGTTCTTCAAGGAAAAGTATCCCCGATGCAAGCACACTTACTCCGCGGTTACGCAGGTCTTTTATCAATTGTTTAAAATCTATTCCACGGTTTTTCTCATAAACCTCCTTTTTAGATTCAACACCCATCCACAGGAAATTGACCCCCATACGTTCAATGAAATCAAGCCCCATCCTTGTAACCGCCTCGGCAGAAGAAAATATGCCAAAGGAATAAGCCTTTCCGTGTTTTTCCATCTCTGCGACAAGCCCTCTGGCACGTTCCTCAGACTTAAGGAAGTTTTCATCCATTATAAAGAAATCAGTGACGCCGAGTTTCTTTTCAAGCCTTACACAGGTATCAAAGACCTCTTTGCCGGTTTTTAAAAAGGAGGTGTATTTTCTTTGAAAATAATGACTTGTGCTGCAAAAACGGCAACTATTCTGGCACCCGACCCCTGGTGTCAAAACAGCGGCATCCTGTGCCGTAGGGGCGCCCATAACATGCTTGCCCGATAATGACGAGTAAAGGGTGGGAGATGTGATAGGGGCATTAATATCGTTTTTAAAGAGTTTTCTTAAGAAACTCACCCCGTCTCCCTTGCATACATGGTCACAAGGGATATGTTTTTCTACGTCCTCTATGCTGGTTCCATGACCACCAAGAATGATCTTGGACTTTGGCGAGTGTTTACGTATGAGTTCCGCCATATGTTTGGCCTTGATAAAATTGGGAACAATAAAGGATATTCCGATATAATCGTAACCTTTTTTTATCTCTTTAACAAACCTTTTGAGCGATGGAAAGTCAAGAACCACCGTTGGCACGCTGATGTTCTCAGCCATCAGATGGAGCCCTGCGCTCTCATGGTTAAAACGCATAGAGAATACACCCTGTTCACGGGTCACCTGATTGTGAAAAAGTTCCATAATGTTCTCTTTCCGCCCGAATTTATCATCAACCCCATAAGGGCCAAATACAGAAGTAAGAAGAAGTTTCATAGTTTTTTCCTCTAAATTTTATTTATCATTGATAAAAGGCATCGGCATACAGCCGATGCCAACAGAACAATTCCGAACATACTAACCCAAGATTCAATAATAATCAACAAATAAAATTCATTGCCTTGACATATCCTGTTTTTTAAATTAATCTCAGAGATTATATCGGAATCAAGGAGGTTATTCTTTATGTCAGAGAGCATGACAGGCTTCAGTTTCCTTGTTACAAAAGAAAAAGGCTTAATCATTGAGGCTGAATCAAGGTCTCTAAATGCAAGGGGGCTTGAGATAACCATCAAAGGCTTAAACGACCTAAACCCTGATATAGAACGGAGTATAAGAAAATATATCGGTGAAAATTTTCAAAGGGGAAAGTTCTTCTTATCCATAAATTTAATCCCTTTAAAGCCAGATATACACATAGATCTGGATGATGCAAAATTCCGCCTTGCAGGCTACAAAAAAGCGTTTAAAGAAATCGGCATCAGCCCCTCAGACGACAAACTTCTCAGCCTTATTATAAAT
>JALXFI010000062.1 GCA_027069035.1 bacterium | reverse complement strand
CAGTAAGCTCCTTAAAAATATTGAGTTGAAATATTTTATTAAGGAAAATAATTACTATGTGGAGAAAAACTGGGAGATGTTTAAAACGGGGGTGCCACCAAATATCAAAGGATTAAACTTTGAAGATTTTGATGAGTTATCTTTTAGTATATTAAAATTGTGTAAAATGCTTAGTAAGCGGGGTATCTCGGAAAGAGAGATTATTATTGATTTTACAGGTGGACTCAAAGTAACAAGCGTTATAGCTGCAGCAATTACATTTAACAAAGAAATTAAGGCCCAATACGTTCAAACATATAACCCCTGGGATGTTAAAGGTTATGATTTTGTTTATGCCTCTTCTGAGACTCCAGGGTTTTAAAAAATCATATGAATAATCGAATTGTTATTAACATTGAAAAACTGTTTGATGAAAATGCTAAACTTATAGAGCTTGATTCTTATATCCAAAAGACTCTTAACCTTGCTGGCGAAGGGAACGAAGTCGTCTTAACAGGCCGTGCTCCTGTATGGCTTTACTTAAAGGTCGCACATGCCCTGCATGGTAAAGTGAGAAAGCTTATTTATAGTAGCCCTGTTACTAAGGATGTGTTGATATTTGACCATAGTCCTTTTTGATAAAAACATATGCTGAAGTTAATTTCCAGCAAACCTAATCTTTCAACTGCCTTTCAGCGTGTTAAAAAAAATCATGGTTGCACCGGCATAGATGGCGTAACTATAGAAAAATTTGAACACAATTTAGGAAAGAATCTTTCTCGGCTTAAAGATGAACTTCTATATGGTAATTATAGACCTTTGCCTCTTTTGAAGATACTGGTGGATAAAGGCAATGGTGAGGCAAGGGCGCTATCTATACCTACAGTAAGGGACAGAGTAGCTCAGTCAGCAGTCCTTGAGGTTATTGAGCCTATCTTTGAGGCCGAGTTTGAAAATTGCAGTTTTGCTTATAGAAAAGGGAGGTCAGTAAAACAGGCTGTATATCAGATTAGAGCATATTATGAAGAGGGTTACAGATGGGTTGTTGATGCCGATATAGATGCTTTCTTTGACAGTGTTGACCATAATATCCTTTTCAGCAAAATTGAAAGAATAATAAATGATAGAGATGTTGCAAGACTAATAAAGTCATGGATTAAGTCCGAGGTATGGGATGGAAAATTTATCAAGAAATTAGAAACGGGTATCCCACAGGGTTCGGTTATCTCTCCAATCTTGGCAAACCTCTTTCTTGATGAACTTGATGAAGAACTCACAGGTCAAGGTTACAAACTGGTAAGGTACGCTGACGATTTTATAGTTCAATGCAAAGACAAGAAAAAGGCAGAAAAGGCTTTAAAACTTACTGATGAAATACTTGACAGACTCTCCCTTGAACTGGATGAATCAGACATTGTAAGCTTTGATGATGGATTTAAATTTCTTGGAGTTACCTTCTTGAATAGTATGGCGGTTGTTCCCTTTGATAGGCCAAAAAAGGAGAAGAAGATACTGTACTATCCCCCGCCTTTAAACCTGGCTGCGTATCTTTTAAAGACAGACAAAGGCTGGTAAAATTATGGCTAACTTATATCTTACAGAACAAGGATCAGTGTTACGAAAAACCGGAGACAGGCTTATTGTTCAAAAGGATGATGAAATCCTGCTGGATATTCAATGTCATAAAATAGATGCAGTCTTAATCTTTGGAAACGTGCAGTTTACCACACAAGCAGTGCATGAGCTTTTTGAACATGGAATAGAGATGGCGCTGCTTACAAGAACCGGCAGAATTATAGGGCAGCTTACTTCACCGACACCCAAAAATATAGACCTAAGACTGGCTCAGTATGAGAAGTTCAAAGACGAAAGGTTTAAGATAAATATTTCAAAGTGTATTGTAACCGGTAAAATCAGGAATGCGTTGGAGTTTACAAGACGTTTTATATACAATCACCCTGAATCAAATCTGCAAGCAGAGTTGCATGGTTTAGAAAAGATTTATAAAAATGTTGACAGTACAAACAATATCGCTGAAATTCTGGGAAAAGAAGGGGCGGCAGCAAATATCTACTTTAAGGGTTTTGGAAAAATGATGCTTAAAGGCTTTGATTTTACAGGAAGAAGAAAACGCCCCGCATCTGATCCTGTTAATGCCCTGCTTTCATTTGGCTATACCCTTGTTTTTAATGAAATAGCTTCACTGCTGGACGGGATAGGGTTTGATCCGTTTATCGGTTTTTTTCATACCACTGATTATGGCCGTCAATCACTTGCCGCAGATATTCTTGAAGAATTCAGAACCCCTATTATAGACAGACTTACTTTAAAGCTTATAAATAATCGCATTTTTACAAAAGATGATTTTTATCTGCACACCAGTTCCGGTTCAATGTATCTTAAAAAAGAATCCATGAAGATATATTTTAGAGAATATGAAAGGTTTTTGACACAAGAATTTACACATCCTGAAACAGGCAATATGACGGATTTTAGAAGATACTTCAGATATCAGGCACATAGAATGGCGGATTGTTTAACCGATTCAGGAGATTACAAACCCTTTTTTATGGGAAGGTAAAAGTGCTTTATCTTGTTTCATATGATATACCTGATGATAAAAGAAGGCTCAAGATTGCTAAGATTCTTAAGGACTTTGGGGATCGGGTGCAATACAGTGTATTTGAATGCTTGATGAATTCAGAGCTTTTAGATAAAATGACTAGAAGATTAAAAAGAATTGTTAATGAGGAAGAAGATAGTGTCAGAGTTTATTCTTTATGTGGAAGTTGTGAAAAAGCGATTCAAATTTTTGGACAAGGGGAAGTGTCGGAGGATAAAGACGTCTATAT
>JALXFI010000061.1 GCA_027069035.1 bacterium | reverse complement strand
GGGTTGGAATATACGGGATTATCAACGTAAGTGAAATAAATACTTACCTTCTGCTTTCCATCTTTTATCCAGAACGGCACAAGGTGTGAAACCTTATGGGATGCAAGAGGATAATGAGGCGGAGAAGAAAGGTAACTCGGTTTTCTCCCCCTGTTTGGCACTGGTTCAGGCTGTTTGTAGCTTATACCCCGTGGCAGACAGTATCCGCCCCTGCTTTCAATGTTCCCTACTATAACATTCAGCATCATCTGACACTTTTCGTTGTATGAGCCATAAACGTGTTTGCACGGTCCCCTGTACGAGTATGTGGAACAATGCGGTCTTTCGTATGCAAATTCCCTTGCAATACGTATAAGGTCATAGGCTGATATGCCGCCTTTATTCGCAAATGGCCCTCTGCTTGCCCTTTCCGCATCAGCCGGTTTAAACTTTTTATAGTGGTTTTTAAGTTCCTTTAGAGATACATTTGTCCAGTTTTTAATAAACTTTTCATCGGCAAGTCCTTCCTCAAGTATCACATTGCCCATAGCAAGGGCAATAATGCCGTCTGTGCCGGGAAATATAGGATACCATTCATCCGAACGTCCTGCGGTATTGCTAAGCCTTGGGTCAAAGGTAACCCACTTTGTCTTATTCTCTACCCATCCCTCTGCTATCCTCTGAGAGTAGGGATTATGAAAATAAGAGGCTTCTATGATATTTGAGCCGAAATTAAGTATGTATTTTGAATTGGCAAAGTCAGGCGTTTCGATATCAGGCCCCCATGTTGCTTCCATACCTATCTTCTTGCTCGATTCACACACGGATGTGTGGTTTATCTTTGTGTCTGAACCAAGGGTTTTCATAAACCTGTCTATGGCGCCTCCTGTTCTGTCCCTGCCATACTTGAACATGATCTCATTAGGATCTCCGGAATCAAGCACTTCCGTGATTCTTTCCGCAACCTCGCTTAAAGCCACTTCCCATGATACCCTCTTCCACCTGCCTGAACCCCTTGGACCGCTCCTTTTTAAAGGGAACAGTATCCTATCGGGGTCATAGATATGAAGGAAACCCGCATTGCCTTTTGCACACAGTCTTCCCCTTGTTGAGACGTGTTTTGGATTGCCTTCGAGTTTAGCAACCCTGCCGTCCTCAATAAAGGCAAGACCGCCGTCCTCAACATTACAGACAAGGCAGGTATATGGAACGGATCTTCTTTCAGCACCTGTTACGGCAGAAAAATCCCTTCCCCCTGCTTCCGTTTCAACGGCTTTTAGTATAGATGGTCCAGTTACAAAAAGAGCGGCGCTTGCAGCGCCAAGCTTTATAAAATCCCTTCTGTTTAACTTCGGCATAGGATACTATCCATAGGTTTTAAGTCTTTTTCAGTGACCTCAGTGAATTCTGTGGTTAAAATCTTTACTTCTTTCACAACAACTTAAGTAAGGTAAAGCTGTATCAACTGTGAGGCAAAGACCATCACAAATCTATACGAATAAGAAGCAATAATAAGCAGTAGAGAAGCTATGGCTATACCTCCGGCGCTGTTTCCAAACCTTGGGACAAGGAGTATAATAAGCGGCGCTACAGTACCGAGCGTAAATCCGAACATCCAGTAGATGCCCTGCATATCCGTGCTTATTATATGAAATGTCGTTTCCTCATATGCCCCGCCGTAAAGCAGGACAAGAGATTGAGACAGAGCCATTATAAAGATCGCACCAACAGACCAGAGCAGCAGGTCCTTTATTCCAAGAAGCTCCTCCTGGCTAAATTTGGCCTTGCCCGCAAGTCCTCTTACATATGTTACAATAAAAACAATACCAACGCCGGATGAGACGGCAAGCGCCGTAAAGATTACGGGAGTAAGTCCGCTGTGGGCAAGCGGCATCCTCTGGTTCAATGCGATATCGAAACCTGTATACACAGGTAAAGTAAGGGCAAAAACCCCGCCAAGTGTCCCAACCGTTTTTACACCGCTTTCCGATTTTTTGCTTAAGAGGCGTTTGCCGTATAGGAGGCTGAATACACCGAAGACCGTTATAAAGACCGTCCCCCATGCAAGAGGCGCCGTAGAGAGATGGAGGTATGCGGGGTTTAAAAGATTTATGAACCTTGTCGGCCGGGTTAGATCGGCAATAAGGAGTGGAACGGATACGATCAAAAATATAAAGGATACCGCCCACGAAGTCTTACTGAATCTTTCATAATATTTTTTTCCGAATACGTTTGGAAGTATAGAGAGGAAAAAAGCCCCCGAGCTTATGCCGATAAAAAAGAAGTACAGAACTACCTCTATCCCCCAGGGTATCTTATGAAAGACGCTAAACTGTGTAATGGTTTCCATTTTGGATTCTCCCTATCTCATATATTATTTTTAGCCCATTTTGAGTGAGCCTTCATGTCTTCCCTCTGTTGTGCGCTTAATGTTTTATAGGAAAGTTCTTGCTGGAGGTGGCCTCTATCGGCAAATATATAATATACTTGAGGTTTGGTGCCCATCTCCGGTTTTAGAACCACCGTTGGATTGGTATCAACAAGTTTTCTCACTTCACTGTCGGGGTCATTTAAGTCACCAAAAATTCTAACTCTCCCTATACAGGTTTGGGCGCAGGCCGGCACAAACCCTTTGGTCACCCTGTGGTAACAGAATGTACATTTATCCACAACCCTTGTGATCTTTGTTCTTGTCCTGCTGTATGGAAGCACATGCCTCATATTATAGGGACAGGCAGCAATACATGCCCTGCAGCCTATGCATCGGTTGTATCTCTGTAGAACAAAACCGTCTTCATGTTTATATGTGGCCTCTACAGGGCATGCCCTGACACATGGGGGGTCGTCACAGTGATTG
>JALXFI010000060.1:5449-8232 GCA_027069035.1 bacterium | reverse complement strand
GGTATTCTCTTCGAGTTCGCCGACTGTAAGCCGTTCAACATGCTTCATATGAACCTACGTCACATAAAAAAATCAACATCATCCCAAATCCCTATCTCTGTTTTGGGGCTCATATTTAAATTCCTATCTCTCTTTTTGGGTGTGATATTGGCCGCCGACGGTTTGCCAATTCTTTATTTTTTCAACAAATATTCCAACAAGTTCCTCGGCCTTTGAAGCCATGGACGACTCTGCTATCACATGAAAATATGCATGATCATGGCTTGGATAAGCCACAAGCCAGTCTTGATCAAAGTGTACCTTCACTCCATCCAAAAGTTCTACATCACTGCCGTCCCCGACATTCTCTATGAGTTTTCTCATAATCCTGCCCTTAAACTCCCATGGACAGGCAACCCTTTCCTTTACCATAAAACCGGGCGGTATCTCCCTTAAAAGACTGTGAAGCCTAACATCTATCTTTGCCATCATCTCAAGTATCTTGACTATTGAAAACATCCCGTCAAATGCAGGCTGAAACTGAGAAAAGATGTAGCCGCCGGTCTCTTCTCCGGCAAAAACAACACCCTCCTGACTGGAGACCTCCATAACGGATCGTCCCGATATCTTTGTCCTTTTAACATCAAACCCATACGCAGAAGCCATACCGTCTATCACGCCGGATGCCGTAACCGGAAGTGCCACCGTTCCTTTGGAATGAGTCTTAAAGACAAGCAGAGAGACAAGTTTCAGCGCCGTGTCACCATCAATAATATCACCTTTCTCATCAACAAGGAATATCTTCTCCCCTCCTGCATCAAGCATGACACCAATATCAGCGCCAAGGGAATGGACGATATTGGCAAGCTGATCAAGGGCCTTAGCAAACTCCTCAGGGCCCCTGGTTATCTTTGCGGCATCGAGGTTTGCATTTAAGGCAATCACATCACATTTCAGCCTTCCAAGTATTGCCGGAAAGACACTCGCAGAACTCCCATAGGAATAATCAAGCACTATCTTAAAATTTGCATCCTTTATCAGTTTCTCATCGATAAAAGATAAAAAACCGTTTCTGTAAGATTCAATGCCGTGTATCGGGAAATTCAACTCGCCTGTCTCCTCGATGGGCGCCCTCCTGAAGTCCTCCCTGTAAAAAAGCCTCTCCACCGCCTTCTCTCTGTTGGGATGAAGGTCCAGACCATCGGCGTCAAAGAATTTAAAATCGATCAGTTCCGGATCAAACGGTGAGCGTCTTGAATGTATTCCCCCGCTTTCCTGCGATATCCTTGTAAGATAACGTGAAACCGGCATAGGTATAACCCCGTAATCATTTACATTGACACCTGTTGAGAGTATGCCTGTCATAATAGCCCTGTTGTTCATACGACATGCCTTGTGGCTGTCACGGCTGGTAGAGACCGTTGAACCCTTTTTTAACGACGCCCCATAGGCCGCGCCCAATTTAGCCGCAAATTCAGGAGATATCTCTATATTTGCCAGTCCGGTGACGCCATATGCGCCGAAGATCGACTTGCTCCACTTCTCTCCCCATATGAGACTTGAAGAAAGCGTGGCGCCGTCTTCCACCACCTTATGAGGCCAGACCTTAACATTTGCCTTTACTCTGCTTCCCCTTCCTATGTGGCACTTGTCACTTACAACCACCCCCTCGCCAAGAAAGGCATAGTCCATCACCTTAGAGTTTTTGCCTACGATATTTTCCTGAAGCACGGCTTCCTTGCCTATAAGAACCCCGTCCCAAAGTACGGAATCTGAAATCTTTGCCCCTGTCTCTATGACACAATTGTTGCCTATAACCGAGTTGTTTATATAGACACCCGGTCTTACAACAGAGTTCTCGCCTATAAATACGGAACCTCCAAGGTCTGCGGTAAAATCTATTTTAGTATCCTTCCCTATCCAGACGTTCTTGTCATCCATTTTTTTGCCCGGCACAGGTATCCCTACCTTACCCCTTATAAGATCAAGGTTTACAAGCAGATAATCCTTTAACCCCCCTATATCCTTCCAATATCCCTCTGCGATATACCCATAAAGAGGCTCGCCTCTTTTAAGCAAAAGAGGGAAGAGGTCTTTGCTGAAATCAAACTCGCTCTCCTCCGGTATATAATCAAATACACGAGGCTCAAGTATGTATATCCCTGTATTTATTGTATCGCTAAAGACCTCTCCCCAACTGGGTTTTTCAAGAAACCGCACTATCCTTCCTTTTTCATCGGTAATCACTATGCCGAAGGGAAGCGGGTTATCAACCCTTGTCAGAACTATCGTAGCAAGGGCCTTCTTCTTACGGTGAAACTTAAGGGCAAGTGACAGATCAAACCCTATCATCACATCACCGCTCATAACAATAAACGGACCATCTATATAACTCTTGGCATTTCTTACACTGCCTGCGGTGCCAAAGTCTTCAGATGCACCTACATACTGCATCTTCACACCCATAGAGGAGCCATCTCCAAAATACTCTTCAATAATTTCAGGATAAAAATACAGGAGAGATACCATATCCTTAATACCCTCTTTAGAAAGGAGGTCTATGATATACTCCATGATCGGTCTGTTTGCAATCGGGACCATGGGTTTTGGAAGGCTGTTGGTCAAGGGTCTTAGCCTTGTGCCGAAACCGCCGGCCATAATTACCGCTTTCATCCTCTAAGCTCCTCTATGCCTTTAAAAAGGTCTCTATTATTCACTCTTTAAAATTCGGTTAAAGACTTTTTTTTGATTTTTAGTAAGGATTGCTCCAAGAGTGATGCCGCTTGAATTTACGCTAAATTAAA